>MVZB01000186.1 GCA_002068205.1 candidate division BRC1 bacterium ADurb.BinA292 | reverse complement strand
TCTGTGCCATCCCTGCCGTAAAACCCGCCCGGTCATGACCTCAGCTCGCCTTGGCCTCCTCGACCGCGGCTTCCGCCTCCCGCTTGCGAATCAGGCGGTTCATTCCTTTGACCACGATGAACACCGTAAAGGAGATGATCAGGAATTCGATGATCGTATTGATGAACTGGCCATAGCGGATGGCGACCTCGGGCAGTTCGGCGCCGGTCGGATCGGTCATCGCCGGGCGGATCACATAGCCCAGGTCCTTGAATTCCACACGGCCGGCGAGGTAGCCCAGGGGGGGCATCACGATGTCGTTAACCAGCGAATTAACGATCTTGTTGAACGCCGCGCCGATGATAATGCCGACGGCCATGTCGATGGCATTGCCCTTGACGGCGAACTCCTTGAACTCCTGAATGAAGCCCATGGCGGTGCCCTCCTGTGTGAGATGAAAAAGGATTCCATCGCCGGTCGGATTTTCCAACTACATATTGCAGCGTCGGCCCGCCGGGTCGGACAGGAAATCGGGGATAGGATAAAAAAAGAGGGCCGCTGCCGAGAGGGAGGATGACAGCGGCCCGATCAGGGAACAGAGTGTGCGAAACCGAGCCACGAGGCGGCGCCTCGACAGGCTCGGCCGACAACCCACACTCTGCGAGAGGGGGTTAGCCTTCGGGCGCGATTCAGTGCAAGAATCGGGCCTTTACGAGAAGACAGGGAAAAACCGACAAGAAGGGGCCGGATTTAGGGGAAATCAGAGTATGGGACGGACCGCCGGGGGCGCCGATGCCTCAAAATGCGGCATGCGCACAGGTGCACGTTTCTCAAATTGAGACAAGAGAAGGGAAAACTGCTCCCAGGTATTTAATCGGCCCCGCCGCTCTTGAACGATTCCACCACCAGCTCGAACAGCTTATGCTGCGACCGGCTCGCGGGCAGCTCGTGCAGCGAGCGCGGCACAAGCCAGCGGTGGGCGACGTGGTGCTGGCGCCGGACCGGCCCGCGCTCCGCCGCCAGCTCGACCCGATACAGCTCCGTCGTGATCACATGGTGCGTGAAGGTGGAACGGGTCGACCCGAGGAACTCCGGCGCGGCCTGGCCGATGCGGAGCCGAGCCAGTTCAAAGAGCACCGTATCGGGCGTCAGGTTCTCGGGGATCCCAATCTCGCGGCTGTCGAGCCGGGGCAACTCCCACATGCCGGCGAAGGCGCCCGTTTCGCCGCGCTGGAGCGCCAGCACGCGGCCCTTGCGCACCAGCACGACCGCCACTTCGCGCACCTGCCGGATGCGCATGCCGGGCGTCGGCCGCGGATAGGCCTCGGGCAGACCGCTGGCGCGCGCCGCGCACGACTCAAACAACGGACAGACCAGACAGAGCGGCTCGCGCGGGACGCACACCGTGGCGCCCAGTTCCATCAGTCCCTCGTTGAAGTCGCCGGGGCGAACCGGGTCGACCAGCGCGCGGCTCAACGCCCACAGTTTTTTCCGGCCCACGGCACGCGTGAGGTCTTCCTCCAGGGCAAACAGCCGGCCGATCACGCGGCGGACGTTGCCGTCGACGAGCGGCAGCGGCAGCCCCAGCGCGATGGACCCGACCGCCCCGACGGTATACTCGCCGAAGCCGGGCAACTCGGCCAGTTCCTCGCGGGTGCGCGGCAACTTGCCGCCATGGCGGCGGACGACCGACTCGGCCACCCGCTTCAGCATACGCGCCCGGCGGTAGTAGCCCAGCCCGGACCAGGCGCGCAGGACGTCCTCCTCGGAGGCCTCGGCCAGGGCCTCGAACGAGGGAAACTGCTCCAGAAAGGCATTGAAATAGGGGACGACCGTCGCGACCTGCGTCTGTTGCAGCATGAATTCCGAGACGACGGTGCCGTACTCCGAACGGCGCGAGCGCCAGGGCAGATCGCGGTGTTCCTCGTCGAACCAGCGCAGGATCCGTTGCCGGATGGCGGCAACGGCTTCGGGGGGCACGGCGGTCGGGGGCGCGTCCATCGATCGGGGTGGAGGGCTGGATTTTGTTCCCGGCATCGCGATAGAGTCGAAATCGACTGCGGTCGGCCCGTCCCCAGGTAGAAGGACGGGCGCCGCACATCATGGCGCAACGCCGCCGAAACCGCAACCGGGGTGGGATTGGGAATGATCGAGCGCGATACCGGCGACGTGAACCGAACCATCCCCGCTGCGGCGGCCGACGACCCGCCGGCCAGGCTGGAGGATCACCGCGTCCTGCCGCGTCTGCTGGCGGAACTGCTGACCGGGAGGGAATTGCACGGCGGGCTCGACCGCGACGATCTGCGCGAGATGTCGAAACGGGCCGAGCGTCCCAACATCTGGGGGTTGCCGCTGCATCCGATTCAGCGGCCGTGGCCCGGCGAGTTGGATCTGAACGGCCGGATGGGGCCCGACGGCCCGCTGGCGATCGGCCCGCGGCCCGAGCTGCCGATTGGCGTGTTCAAATCGTTCCAGCGTCAACTGCGCCAGACAACCTACGTTTTTGTCCGCGGCTGGGTGGGGGGCGCCAGCGCCGATCCATTGGCCGTCGCGGGGATTTTTCCCCAGGAAGCGGCGCATCTGGCCGCCGGCCTGCAGGAGATGCTCTGGCCGATGGAGCCCGCAAGCGAGGCGGCGTGGGCGTCCCGACCCGCGCATTATACCTTCCTGGCGTGGCCCGACGCGATTCGCGGCCGCGACGGCCAGCCCCGGGTGGAGATGCTCATCGGGCACTGGCCGGGCGAGGGGGTTGGCCTGATCGTCGGCTGCGACGATCCCCGCGCGCTGGAGGAGGTGGCGCGCGATGCCGCCCGGCGACGCTGGTCGGCGCGTCGCGCTATCGAGTTGATCCGCGGAGCCCTTGACTGCGGCGGGGAACACGCGCGGCTGGTGTGGGATGCCACCGAAACGGGAGGAGCCTTGATCGAGGAGCCGCTGGTCGTGGAGCGGGGCCGGGTGTCGCCGCTGTGGCGGAATCCGCTCCTGCCGGCCGACCGTCTGTCGCGGGCCGATTGGCGCGCCGCCGCGCTCGACCCGTGGGCCCTGCCATTCGGAGTTTGCGACAATCAGGAGGGACACCTGCCGCTCCTGCAGCCGGAGTATGACGACGCGACGCGGCGCGCGGCCGCGGGGGGGTGGGTTGTCGTTCCGCGTCGCGCGGCGCCGCCGCCCGGACCCTCCCGGCCGATGGCCTATCGGCTCCGCGAGGCGTGAAGGCCGGCTTCGCGGCGCCGCCGGCGCCGCCCTGATCGGGGAAAAAACAGGGTTCCCACTTCCATGGCGTGAGATTCGCCCTTTTCAGAGGACGAGGATTTTCCGCGATCGCGTCCCCAGGTTCCGCGGTGCTTCACCTGGGGCTATGAAAATTGCGCCTCTTCGAGGCGGCATCCGGCATCCCTGCCGGAGCGGGGAATGGGGCGCCGGGTGACCGGTGGTGTCGCTGCGCTCAACCACCGGCTACTTTCTGGACATCCCTGCCGGGATGCGGGAGGAATGACCGGCGAGGGCGCCGGTCCCCCACCGGTGGCGATCCCACACCGGTGGCGGCGGAGCGCTTGGCTTCCCTCATGATCAATCGGCGGGATACAACGGGACCATATGGAAGGTTCTCGAGGGTCGAGGACGAGGGACGGGCGACGAACGTTGGAGGATCAGCTGCCCTGCTCGTGGGCGACGGAGGCGGAGGCGCGGGCGGATTTCGGATTATTCAGGATTTCACGCCAGCGCAGGCAACGCACGCTGTGGCCGCCGGCCGACTCCTCAAGCTCGGGGGTCTGGGCGACGCAGACCGGCGCCGCGAACGGACAGCGCGGGTGAAACCGGCAACCGGGCGGGAAATGCGCCGGGTCGGGCACATTGCCCGGAATCGGTTCGATGGACTGGCCCGCGCGGACCCATTCCAGGCGCGGCACCGAACGCATCAGGCCCTGCGTGTAGGGGTGGAGCGGCGAAGCGAACAGCTCCTCGGTGGCGGCGAATTCGACGATCTGGCCGGCGTACATCACGGCGACCTCGTCGCTTGTTTCGGCGATGACGCCCAGGTCGTGCGTGATCATCAGGATCGAGGTGCCGGTCTTGCGCTGGAGGTCCTCCATCAGGTTGAGGATCTGCGCCTGGACGGTCACATCGAGGGCGGTCGTCGGTTCGTCGGCGATGAGCAGATCGGGCGCGCAGCCGAGCGCCATGGCGATCATGACGCGCTGGCGCATGCCGCCGCTGAGCTGGTGCGGGTATTCGCGCGCGCGGCGTTCGGCGTCGGGGATGCGGACCTGCTGGAGCATGCGCACGGCCTCGTCGAAGGCGTCGCGGCGCGAGAGGCCGCGATGGACGCGGAACACCTCGGCGACCTGCGAGCCGACGGTGAAGACCGGATTGAGCGCGGTCATCGGCTCCTGGAAGATCATCGAAATTTCGTTGCCGCGGATGCGGCGCATCTGTTTCTCGGTGCGGGTCAGCAGGTTGCGGCCCTTGAAGCGGATTTCGCCCCCGACGATGCGGCCGGGGGGCGACGGCACCAGCCGCAGGATCGAGAGCGAGGTGACCGATTTGCCGCAACCGCTCTCGCCGACCATCCCCAGGGTGCGCCCCTGGCGGATGCGGAAACTGACGCCGTCGACGGCGCGGCGGGTGGCGTCGCGCGTGATGAAGTGGGTCCGCAGGTCGTTGACCTCCAGCAGCAGTTCGCCTTCGGCCAGGCGGTCGCGGGTGGCCGCGGCGGCGCCCAGCGTGGCCTCGAGATCGGGGAACATTTCGGCGGGTGTGGGATCGTTCATGCCCTGTCTCGCGCGGCGTCCGGCGGGGAGATGCCATCCATCATGGTCGAGCCCCGGTCCGCGCGCAAGGGCCGAGGATCGCCGATCTTTCCGCTTGCCTCCACGCCGGGGCGTAACGGAAAATGTGGCCTTTGTGCCCAGCCGGGCGACCCACAGACATGCTGCGCCGAGGAACCACCCATGGTTGCGATTGACGCCAACGACGCCCGTCCGGGCACCAAACTGCTGATCGACGGCGAACTGTATAACGTCGTGGAACGGGCGCACCACAAGCCCGGCAAGGGGGGCGCCTTCGTCAAGTTCAAGCTCAAGGGGCTCCGGACCGGCAAGGTGATTGATCAGACGGTCCGCGCCGGCACGATCCTGGAGCAGGCCGACATCATCAACCAGACGATGCAATACGTTTACCAGGAGAATGATCAGTTCATTTTCATGGACCTGCAGACCTATGAGCAGATGCCGGTGCCGGCCAGCGTGGTGGGCGACGCCGCGCAGTACCTGATCGAGAACACCGACGTGCAAGTGACGCTGTATGAGGGGCAGGTGATCGGGCTGCAATTGCCGCCGAAGATGGACTTCACCGTGATCGAAACGATCGACGACGCGGTGCGCGGCAATACCGCGACGAACGTGACCAAGGACGCGAAAATCGAAACGGGCCTGATCGTGCAGGTGCCGATGTTCGTCAAGACCGGCGAGAAGATCCGCATTTCGACCGAGGACGGCAAGTACATTGAGCGCGCCTAGCCGGGCAGGCGGGATGGACACGGGATCACGAAAGCCACGAATGAGCACGAAATGAGGGGGGACGAAGGGAAAGGATCGCGGGTTTCGAGAGCCGAGGACGAGGGACGAGAGACGATTTCAGCGTGAGGGACGAGAGGCGAGTTTTTGAGTGAGACCGTTCAGGCAGGCGCCCAGGAAGACGGCGGCGAACAGCATCAGGAACAGGCGCAACGTGATGGTCATGCGCCCCGACCCGAGCCAGTGCATCAGGGCGGCGAAGGCCGCGAACCAACCGAATGAAATCGCGAGCAGGACGTGGCGCGGATTGCGCCACTCCCGCCGCCGGCCGATCAGGCCGGCCAGCCCCAGCAGTGTCAGGCCATGATACAGGAGCGCGGCGGTCCGCTCGCCAAGCCACGGATCGACCTCGGCCAGCACCCGCGGCACGAGCGCGAAGCGCTGCCAGAGCTTGATGACGTAGTTGCGCAGGAAGTGCAGCGGCTCGGCGAGGACATAGGCGCGCACTTCGCGGGCGTAGAGCTTCGAGAGCTGATAATACGTGCGGCGGCCGTCGAACTCGGCGCTGTTGAACCGGTCCAGAATCGGTTGCGCGTGCCACTCCGCCGCCGGGTAGACGCCGTAATCGGGCCAGACGAGCGGATCGTAGCCCGGGTGATTGACCGCATAGAGCAGGACGCCGCCGTTGGAGCTGACGAGGACCGGATCGCCGGTCACCAGCACGTTGCGCGCGAGCCACGGCAGCAGGACGAGAAACGGCGCCGCGGCGAAAATCGTCGCCTGCAGCCAGCGCCGTTCGTCGCCGCGCAGCCGCCAGAGGGCGAACGCGGCCACCGCCAGCCCCCAGCCCAAGCCGTTGGGGCGTTGCAGGTTGGCGATGCCGAGGGCGGCGGCCGCCGCCAGTGCCCAGCCGGTCGCGCGCCGGTCGCACCACGCCGCCAGCAGCGCCAGCACGAGCAGCAGCAGAACGAGGTAGTTCGCCTCGGTCATCGGCGTGGCGACCCAGTAGATGAACTCGGGATAGAGCATCCAGATCGCCAGGCCGCACAGTGCGGCGGCGACACCGTGCCAGCGCGCCAGCAGCCAGTAAACCAGGCCCCCGGCCAGCAGGCTCAGCCCGAGCTGGGTCCAGACCAGCGCGGCGGGATCGAAGGCCCCGCGCACGGCATAGACCGCGGCCGTGAAGAGCGCCTGCAGCGGCGGCGGCACAAGGTAAACCGGCGGCGGGTCGCGTTCGTTGTAGGCGGGCGTCAGGCCGCGCCCCTCCAGCAG
>MVZB01000185.1 GCA_002068205.1 candidate division BRC1 bacterium ADurb.BinA292 | reverse complement strand
GACGCGGGCCGCTGTCCGTTCCATTTCGGCGCGCAGCCGGCCGGCCAGGCGCGCCGCCTCCTCTTCGCGTTGCAGCAGCACGCCGAGCCGCTCGATGGTCCAGAGGATCTGGTCGATCGTATCGATTTCGAGCATCAGCACGCGGATGCCGCGGCTGTCGGCGAATTGCTCCACCCGGTGGCGGCGCCCCTGCGCCAGGATCAGGTCGGGCTGCAGCGCCGCGATCACTTCGTAGTTCGGATCAAGGTAGCCGCCGCAGCGCGGCAGCGCCAGCACTTCGGGCGGCCAGTTGCAGAAGTCGCTGACGCCGACGAGGAGCTTGCCCGCGCCCAGGGCGCAGACAGTCTCGGTGATGTCGGGACCCAGGCTGATGATTCGCCGCGGCGCGGCGTCGGGAGCGGCCGGCGCATCGGCCGCGCTTGTGGTCGCCAGGCTGGTCAACAGCATCGCAATCAGGAACAGCATGCGCATCACCGGCCATCCTCCATGCGGAAACGCCGCCGACGGGCGGCGGCGTTTATGACAGATATGCAATGGGTGGTTATCGAATCTGGGGCTGGCGCACCGAGCCGTCGAGGTTCAGCAAATCCTGCGGCGTGACGCGTTCGCCGCGCGAGATATTCACCGCGTTGGCCGGGGGATACTCCATCGGCTCCTCGGTGACAACGAAGACCGTGTCGTCGACCACGAGCGCTTCGCCGTCGCGCACCCGGCGCCAACTGTCGGCGTAGGCGATCAGTTCCTGGCGCTTCTCCTCCAGCCACTGCTCATAGAGTTCCTGGTTGACTTCGCGCCCATCGATGTCGTCGAGCATTGCGCTGAACATCTTGTAGAGGTCCTGCTCGCGCTGGTCGCGCGCCTCGAGGAACTGCGACCGGTAGCGTGACAGGATGGTGGGGTCCTGGTAGGTGGCCAGCGGGTCGAACAGCTCGCGGACCAGCAGGTTGCCTTCGTTATCGGTCAGTTGTTGCTGCGATCCGGCCGGTTGCTGCTGGCGCTGGGTGTAGAAGTCGCCGGTCTGGGAGTTGATGAAACCGCCGATGCCGGCGGCTTCGGGATCATTCAGCGCGTCGGGCTTGAGCGTGGCCAGGCGGCGCATCGGGTCGTCCTGCTCGGTCATCGGCTCTTCCAGCGTCAGGTTTTCGACCAACTGGTCGTCGCGGTCATCGAGTAGATTGCGCGCGCAGTAGTATTGCCACAGGACAAGCTGATCGTAGAAGAAGGTCCATTCGGCCGCCGCCTGGGGATCGAAGCGCGCGCCTCCGCCATAACCGCCGGCATACCCGCCGAACCCACCGGGAAAGCCGCCGAATCCGCCGGGGAATCCACCGAATCCACCCGGAAAAGCGGGGCCCATCGGCGCGGCCGGCATGACCGGCGCCGAGATGGCCCCCGGGCCATCGGTCGGCGCGGCGCCCGGTCCCGGCAGTGCGCCCGGCGCGCCAGGCATCTCGCCGGGCATCCCCGGTCCACCCGGAAAACCTGGACCGCCCGCAAACGGCATGCCCGGCATGGGCATTCCGGGCATCCCGGTCATCCCTGGGGCGGGCATCCCGGGCATCCCCGGCCCGGGCATGCCGGTCATCCCAGGCGCCATCGGGAAGGGTGTGTTGCCCAGAGCCCCCGGGTCGGTCGGCGCCAGCGGCATGCCGTCGGGGCCGAATCCCGCTTCGGGGTAGCCCGCTTCGCCGGTGTAGAGCTGATCGTCGAGCAGCGGCTCGCCGGCCTCGCCGGTCGGCGTTTCCGGCTCGGGCGGCGCGATGTAATCCTGCAGCGCCGTCGGTTGCAGACCGTTGGCCAACTGGTAGAACATCGTCAGCTTGGCGATGATCCATTTGCGGTTGGCCAGCCACTGGCTGCGCGGCACGGCGATCCGCTTGACTTCCACTTCATCCGGCACCCGCGCATCGGGATCGACGACCCCGATGTAATACCACGTGTAGTAGGTGTCGGGTTCCGGGTCGAGCACCGGCTCGTAATCTTCCTCGTTCCAGTAGTAATAGGTGGGGTGCGGATCCTGGGGCGAGATGTTGCTGTACTCGACGTTGGCGAACACCTGAGCGCGCGATTCGGCCGTCAGCGCCAGGCAGAGCAACCCGGCGAGCGGCAGCGCGATCCAGTCGAGACGACGCTTCATGACGATGGGACTCCTTCCCTTGAGGGGGCCTGCCGGGACACAATCCCGCGCCCAGAGCGCGAGCGCCTCGCCACCGACCCTCTCCCCCTAATTTAGGCCCCCCACGCGCGACGGCCAAGTGAAATTGTGCGCCCGCGAAGGGTTGCCGCGCGCGCCGTGGAACGGGGGCCGCGGCATCAGCCGGTCGGCTGGGATTCGCGCTTCGTTTCCAGAATTTCGTGGTAGATCGCTTCCAACCGTTCGGCTTGGACCGTGTCGGCGCACTGGTTCCAGACCAGGCGCTGGCCCTCGGCCGCCATCGCGCGCATCGTCTCGGGATGGCGCAGGGCCCAGCCGATGGCTTCGGCCGCGGCGTCGACGTCGTTCACCGGCACGAGCCGGCCCGTCACGCCGTCGATCACGATCTCCCGGTTGCCGGAGACATCGGTGGCGACGACCGGCGTGCCGACCGCCAGCGACTCGCGCAGCGCGCCGGTCAGGCCCTCCCCCTCGGTCGAGGTATTGACCGAGAGATCGAGCGCCGCCAGCACGTCGGGGATGTCGCGGCGGAATCCCGCGAAGCTGACCGCGTCGCCCAAGCCCAGCCGCTCGATTTTCCTTTCCAGCGGTCCGCGGTTGCCGTCGCCGACGAGCACCAGCCGCGCCTGGGGCAGATCGCGCCGGACCCGCGCGAACGCCTCGAGCAGCAGCCCATGCCCCTTCTTCTTGTGAAAGGCGCCGATGCACCCCACCAGGGAGGTCTCGTCCGCGATGCCGAACTCGGCCCGGAGCGCCGCGCCGGACGGCCGCGCATAAGCCTCCGTGTCGAAGCCGCCGTAGACGACGCTGACGCGTTCCGGCTCGATCCTTTCTTCGCGCACGAGCACCGCCTCCACCGCATGGGCCACCGCGATGATCCGATCGAGTCGGGGGGAATGATACGCCTTGCGATCCGCCGCGCTCGCGAACCGGTAGGTCGTTCCCCGGTTCGTCAGCAGCGCCGGCACACGCTCGCCCTTGAGCGCGCGCAGCACGAATCCCAGCGCCTCCTGCCGGTGCGTGTGGACGACGTCGTAGTTCCCCTCGCGATACCATTTGCGGAACTGCCGTTGGATCCGCAGGCGCTTGAGCACGCCGTCGGCCTGCATCGGAAAGCACGCCACGCGGGCGGCGCCCAGTTCGCGCAGCCGGGGCTCGAACCGGCCGACGTTTTCCGGCGCGTTGTTCAAGACCACGGAGACCCGATGCCCGCGCCGGATCAGTTGGCGCACGATGGTCAGCATCTGCACCGCGCCCCCCCGGGTGATGTCGCCGTGCGAGGCGACGTGCAGGATGTTCAGCGGCGGGCCGGCCGGGCGCGGCGATCGGGCGCGCTCGAGTTCCGCCGCCGAGGGCGGTTCCAATCCCATCTCGCGGTAGATCGCCTGGATCGCCCGCCCGGTCGATTCGCCCGGATAGGCGAACAGGTCAGCCGCGATCTGGCGGCGGATCGCGGAGAATTCGGCGGGGTTTTCCAACGAGCGTCGGATCGCCGCGCGCACATCCGCCGGCCGCTCGATGACGATCCCCCCCTTGCGGCCCCACGTGTCGAGATCGGCCGTCGAACCGTAGCGTTCGCCGCGCCAGAGCTCCGGCGCGTCGGCGAACAGAATCGGCCGGTCGAGCAGCGTGAACTCATTGGCGGCCGAACTGGCGTCGCTGATCAGGATGTCGGCCGCGGCCATCAAGGGAACGATGTCGCCCAGGCGGGTCAGCCGGACGTTGTCCCACGGCTTGCTTGTCAGCCGCGCGGCCCAGTCGATCGAGTTGCGGCTCATGTCGTAGAGGTGATCGTGCAGCTTGACCACCACATGCACCTCGGGCATGCGGGCCAGTTCCTCCAGCATTGGCTCGCCCATGTGATAGAGCGAGCTTTGCTCCGTCCAGGTGGGGGCGTAGAGCACCATCGGCTTGCCGTCCGGCACGCCCAGCTCCGCGCGGATCTGGTCGCGATCGAATTCGCCGCGCGCGAGGCGGTCCAGCTTGGGCATGCCGATCAGCTCAAAGCGGGGGTCGTCCTCGCGCAACGCTCCCGTCTCCGCGAATTTGCGGCGCTGATACGGGCCGACCAGCAGGATCCGGTCGAACCATTTCACCTTGGGGGTGATTGAACGGCCCTTGAATGAAACCCCGTGGAACATCAGCACCTTGCGCTTGCAGCCGTGACCCAGCCGCTTGCGGTCGGCCGTCAGGAACAGATCGGCCGGCAGCTTCTTGGCCTGATCGAGCGAGACCATGTGCAGACCGGTCAGGCCGGTCTCCCGCGCGATCGCCAGTGGATTATCCTCGCCGTGGTATTTGCCGGTCAGGAACAGACTGATCCGCCGGTCGTGGCGCAGGACGTCCAGGATCGGCCGCAGCACGACGATGTTCATCGGCGAACTGGCCCAGATAAGAACCCGTCGCTTGCGCTCGCTCATGCACTCAGACTTTCGGCGTCGGCGGGTGCGGCATCAGGCGTCCGGACGGGCGCCGGTCCGGTTGAGATCTCGTTAAGGAACCGGACGATGGCCGCCGCGCGCGCCTCGGTGCTGAATTGGCGAACGCGGTCGAATGCCCTTAGGCGCAGGCTTTCGGCCAGCTGCGGACTCTCCAGGACCCGGCGCAGGCACTCCGCGAGGGCCCGCGCGTCGGCGGGCGGGGCGAGCAGCGCGTCCTGGCCGTCGGTCAGCAATTCCAGAATCGCCGGCAGCCGGGTCGAGACCACCGGTGTTCCCGCCGCCATGTATTCCAGGATCTTTAGCGGGCAGGTGAACAGACGCCACTCACGCGAACCGTGCCCGGCCAGCGGATGGACGGCGACGCGCGCCTGCCGCATCAGTGTCAAGACATCACGCTGGGGCATCCAGGAGCGGAATACGATGCGCTCCGCCACGCCGAGCGCCTGGGCAAGCGCACGAAACGGCGCCAGATCCTCCTCGGTCGGGCCGCCGACGATTTGCAGCAGGAAGCCCGGCAGGTGTTCCATCGCGCGGATGATCTGGTCGGTTCCCTTCTCGATTGCCGTCTTGCCGACGTACAGGATGTCGATGTCGCGGTAGTCCGGCCCGTAGGGGGGCAGCTCATCCGGCATGTTGGGCGCGCCGTTGGGCAGCAGCAGCGTCGGCGTCTGGGGGGCCAGGCGGCGGACGCGGCGGTCAATCGCGCGCGTCGTGTTGATGACGCCATCGAGCAGTTGATACAGATCCTGCTCGTAGGTCAGGTCGTTGCGCACGGCCCGGCGGAACCAGTGCAGCGACGTCGGCGCCGCATGCCAGAATTCGCGCCGTTCGTGGATCGACCACAGCGCGTGCGGACAATGATTCTCCATGACGACGCGATAGCCGATGCGGTGGGCCAGCGGCAGGACCAGCGAGGCGATGCGCGGCTGCCGGAAATAGAGAATCCGATGCCCCCGCTTGAACTGCCGGCGCAGCGTTCGTTCCAGCTCGCGGGTGCTCGAAACGTGATGGCGCGGCTCTTCCTTCAACCGGATGAGCGTCAGGTTCGCACACAGGCGGTCGTAATCGGTCACGCCGGCGTCCTGCACGATCTTCTCCAACCGGCTGGTCGCCATCGGCGCCAGGATCGTCACCGGCTGGCCGGCGCGAGCCAGGGCCGTGATTGTGTGGAGGCTCTGACCGATGTGCGCGCGGGCTTCATCCAGGCCGGTCTTGATCAGGTAGAGCACCGGGGCAAGCGGACGTGGTCCCTCCAGGGCCGGCAGGACCGGGTGATCCGGCGGCCGCGGGCGAACCGGCTCCACCCAGCGGCGCTTCTGCTCCAAGACGCGCTGGTAGATCCGTTCATACGCACGCTCGGCCTGTTCCCAGGAATAACGGGCGGCGACCTCGCGCCCTTCCCGGATCAGTCGGCTGCGCAACGCTTCGTCGCGCAGCAGATGGTCGAGCGCGCGCGCCTGCTCATGGAAATTCTCCGGCGCCGTCAGCAAGGCCTGCCGTTGATGTCCCACCAGTTCGCGGATATGCGGTGTATCGGCGGCGACGATCGGCACGCCGCTCGCCAGCAGGTCGAGCAGCGCCACGGGGCACCCCTCGACCCGCGAGCAGAACAGCGCCGCGGTCAACCGGCCGTAGATTACATCGAGATCGTGGCGGTTGGTCATGACTTCGCAGATCGCCGTCAGGCCCAACCGGTCGATCTGCTCCTTCAGGCAACGGGGATAATCCTCCTCCAGGCGGGTTTCGCCCACCAGCCAGAAGCGCAGATGGTCGTGGCGGCGGGCCAGTTCGGCCGCCGCGTTGAGCGCCTCTTCCCAGCCCCGTTCTGGCCGCATCCGGCCGACGATGCCGACCACGGCGGCGCCCTCGGGCACGACCGGCAGAACGCTGTCGGGGCGCACTCGCGCCCCCGGATGGCGCACCGGCGCGCGCGCGCCGTTGGGCACCACCTCGATCCGCTCGCGCGGCAGGCCATAGTGCTGACTGGTTGCCTCGGCGACCGAATGCGAGCTGGCGACGACGACGTCGGCGTGACGCACCGCCCACCGATCCGCCGTCTGCTGAAAGCCCGTCAGCGTCCCCCAATAGCCGGCGCGGTAGTCCGCATGATGATGCAGCACGATGCATGGGACGCGCGCCAGCTTGGCGACCATCACCATCGGGAAGCTCAGCCGGGCCTGATGAATGTGCATGACGGCGGG
>MVZB01000184.1 GCA_002068205.1 candidate division BRC1 bacterium ADurb.BinA292 | reverse complement strand
GATCCGGTGGACGGGGGAGGGGGAGTTTTTTTCGAGAGCCGAGGACGAGGGACGAGAGCCGAGAGCCGAATTTTGGTCGGGCCGTTGGGGGCGATTACGAGGACGAGGGACGAGAGCCGAGAGCCGAATTCTGGTCGGGCCGTTGGAGGCGATTACGAAGACGAGGGACGAAGACGAGGGACGAGAGCCGAATCAGGCGGGGGGGCGCCAGAGGGACTTGCGGCTGGCGACGCGGACACGGCGCGCCCAGCGGCCGCGCGGCGAGGGGTTGAGTTCGACATAGCCGCCGGCGGCCTGCACCAGCGCGACGCCCGCCGCCACGTCCCACAGGTAGAGATCGTCCTCGGCGTAGGCGTCGACGCGGCCGCAGGCGACGGCGGCGAGCATCCAGGCGGCCGAGCCGAGCATCCGCACCTTCTTGAAGCGCTGGATCTGGCCGATCATTTCGCGGAGGGCGGGTTCGCTGTAATCGCGATTGGTGGGGAAGCCGGTGGCGAGGATCGCCTGGCGCGGGTCGGAGACGGCCGAGACTGAAAGCGGGTGCTGGACGCCGGCGATCTCCCAGAGGCCGGCGCCCGGCTGGGCGAGGCCGCGGAAGAGCTCATCGCGACAGAAGTCGTAAATCACGCCGAGCAGGGGGCGATCGGCCTCCATCAGGGCGATGGCGACGGTGGCCAGCGGGATGCCGCGCGCGAAGTTGAGCGTGCCGTCGAGCGGATCGACGACCCAGAACGGTCCGACGTCGGGGACGCCCTGGTCGCCGCTCTCCTCGGCGAGGATCGGCCAGGGGCTGGCGTCGCGCAGGCGGGCGAGGATGGCGGCTTCGGCGTCGCGGTCGGCCTGGGTCTTGATGTCGCGGCCCTCGGCGCTGAGGACCTGGACCGGCTGGCCGCCCAGTCGGCGGAGGATGTCGCCCGCCTCGCGCGCGGCGGCGACGGCGAGGTCGAGGGCGGCCGGGAGGTTGGGGTCAGAGAGATCGAGGGAGGTCATGGGGAACTCCGCATTGGGGTTGACCGATAATCCGGGGCGCATCCTGGCATGACTCGAAAGCAGATCTGTTTTTCAGCATCAGCCCAGGTCAGCGGATCCAAACCGGTGTCGACGCGTTGCGGTGCAACGCTCTGCCACCGCACTCCACGAGAGTTGCCTCGACGTCGCTCCCTGCTCGTTGACCGGCGAGGGGCCGGTCTGCGGCGGCGCGGTTGCGGCGTCATCAAGGCCGGACCCTGGTGATTCCCAGGTCGGCGAGGAGGTTTTCGACCGCCTCGCGTTCCATGGCGAGCCGGCATTGGCGGGTGTAGGTCGCCACGTGCGGCGTGAGCAGGACCTGGGGGAAGCGCAGGAGGCGGCCGGCGTAGGGCTCGTTCCAGAAGGCGTCGAACCAGACGCCGCCGAGCCAGCCGGCCTCGAGGGCGTCGATCAGGGCCTCCTCGTCGACGAGTTCGCCGCGGGCGGAGTTGAGCAGGAATACTCCGCGGCGCATGCGGTCGAATTCGGCGGAGCCGAGCAGGCAGCGATCGCCGCTGGCGTGGAGCGAGATGATCTCGGCCTCGGCCAGGCCGTCGGCCAGCGTGACGAGGCGCTCGCCGTGCAAGAGGGAATCCGGATTGAGTTCGGGATCGCAGACGAGGACCTCGGCCCCCAGGACGCGCAACAGTTCGCCGACGCGCCGACCGATGCGGCCGTAGCCGACGAGCAGCACCCTGGCGCCGAGCAGGCCGAGTGTCACCTCCTTGGGCCATTCGCCCGTGTGCATGGCGGCGTTGATCGGAACGAGCCGGCGGCAGAGGCAGATCATCGCGCCGAGGGTCAGCTCGGCGACGGCGCGCGCGGGGGGTTCGGGGGTATTCGAGACCTTGATGCCGAGTTCGCGGGCGGCGTCCAGATCGACGTTGGTCGTGCCGATGCCGACGCGGGCGATGGCCTTGAGCCGGTGGCCGGTGGAGGCGAGGACGCGGCGGTTGAGCGGCTCGAGACCGGCCACGAGCCCGTCGCAGTCGTGCAGGTGGTGGATGATCTCGTGTTCGGTGAGTCGGCGGCCGTGGGGGTTGGGGACCACTTCGAGGCCGGCTTGCTCGAGCATGCGGCGGGGGGTGTCGTCCTCGGCGCCGAAGGTAGACGGACCGATGGCAATGCGCAGCGTCATCGTGTCGCTCGATCGGGGGGAGTGTGCGCCGGTTCCGGCGGCGACTGGTCGGCGAGGGGCCTGGCCACGACGCGACACGGTCCGGCGCCGGCGCCGTCATCCTCGTAGATTGCATAAACCATGCGCATCACGGCCAGGGCGTCGTCGATGGTGCCGTGGCGGACGGGCTGATCGTTTTCGATACAGTCGACGAATTCGGCCAACTCAAGTTCCCAGGAGGGGTCGGTGTCGAAGTAGATGATTTCCTCGCGGGGTTTGCCGGTGGCGAAGCCGTCGTCGAACTGCTTGCGGGCGACGGTGATCGACTCGTCGCCGTAGCTGCGGCTGGAGGTGAGCAGCCCGTTGATGCTGAGGTAGCCTTCGGAGAGGAAAATTTCGAGGTGGAAGCGGTTCTTCCACTGGGTGGAGGAGCTGTGGAGCATGGCGATGCGGCCGTGGGGATCGCGCAGCAGGGCAAAGGCGTTGTCCTCGACGGAGATCGGCCAGTGGGCGGTGGCGACCATTGATTTGACCTCGACGAAATCGCCGCAGAAATAGCGGAAGAGGTCGAGCATGTGGATTCCCTGGTCGAGGAGGATGCCGCCGCCGGCGCGCTGGCGGTCGCTGCGCCAGGAGTGTTCGAAGCCGGGTCCGCCGCATTTGCCGTAAATGCCGCGCAGCCAGAGGATGCGGCCGAGGCGGCCGGCGTCGATGATGCGTTTGGCCTCGCGGATGCCGGCGTGATAGCGATGGTTGAAGCCGAACTTGAGTTTGAGGTCGGGGCGGGCGGCGGCGGCGCGGCGGATGGCCTCGACCTCGGCCAGGTTGCGGCCGGGGGGTTTTTCGCTGAGGACATGGCGGCCGGCGCGCAGGGCGGCGATGACGGCCGCGGCGGTGATGTCGTTGGGGGCGCAGACGACGACGGCGTCGAGCTCGGCGTCGATCAGCTCGCGCCAGTCGCGGGTGACGGTGAGGCCGGGCAGGGTGTCGGCGGCGGCGGGATCGGGATCGGCGGCGAGGACCAGCTGGGTGCGCGGGTGGCGCGCGATTTCGGCGGCGCGGATGCGCCCCATCTTGCCCAGGCCGATGATGCCGATGTTGAGCATGGGACGATCCATCAATGGTGCAACCAGCGGCCGCGCTTCTGGGTCAGCCAGGTCATCAGCACATGTTCCAGGACGGAGAACATATCCTCGACGGGGCCGTATTCGTCGGCGCCGCAGGGGAGATGGAGGTGGATCTCGGCGAGTTCGCCGAGGCGGCCGCCCGCCATGCCGGTCCAGGCCATCGTGCGCGCGCCGTGGTCGCGGGCGTACTGCATCGCGCGGACGAGGTTGGGGCTGTTGCCGCTGACCGACAGGGCGAGGACGAGATCGCCGGGGGCCATCAGCCCCATGAGCTGGCGCTCGTAGACCTGATCGAACCCGCAATCATTGGCCAGGGCGGTGACGGTCTCGATATTGTCGCTGAGGCACCAGGCGCGCAGGGGGGGGTGCGCGTCGCAGAAGGCGCCGGCGACGGCATCGTTGACGAGATGGGAGGCGACGGCCGCGCTGCCGCCATTGGCCATGGCGTAGATCGAGCGCCCCTCGCGGCAGACAGTTTCGAAGGCTTCGACGGCGCGCTGGATGGCGTCGGGGTCGACGGCGTCCATGAGCGCCGCCAGCCGCCGGAAATAGGCGCGGGCGTAATCGGCCGGCGAAGCGGACTGGGTGAACATCTGGGCGAGCGGATGCATCAGGCCTCTCCGGCGGGCGATTTGACGGCCGCGATGCGGACGTGCGAACTGAGCCGATTGCGCTGGAGGAAATGCTGGAAATCCTCGTGGGTGCGCGGTTCGCGCCGTTCGAGCAGATAGCGCACGAACGCCGGCAGGCGGACATGGGGATCGCGGGCGGCGGCCTCGCGGATCAGCTCCAGGTCGAGCTGGCCCGGCGTGCTGAGTTCGACAACCTCCAGACCGGCGAGGCCGAAAAGCAGTTCGAGGCCCTCGACCGAGAGGAGGTTCAGGTGCTCGGGAACGTAGATGTAGGGCGCCTGATCCCAGAGAACCTGCAGGTCGAAGCCGCTGATGGTGCGGGTGGTGAGGAAGATCATGCCGCCGGGGGCGAGCAGCCGGTTCAGGTCCATCAGGTATTCGAGCGGGGAGAACTGATGCTCGAGCTGCTCGAAGGAGCTGATCGCGGCGAGGGGGGCGGGCAGGGCGCCGGTGGCGGCGCCGGCCTGGCGGCAGGCGTCCTCGAGGCCGGGCAAGGGGTTGATCGTGTGGCAGGCGGCGAAGAGCCCGAGGCCGCGGACTTCCTCGAAGAGCATCGGGTAGTGCGTGCCGACGTCGGCGTAGGCGCCCGGGCCGGCGCCGCCGCATTCGTCATACAGCCGGCCGAGCCAGTTGGCGTGGGCGCGCTGGATGTGGAGGCGGCGGGCGGGACCGGTGGCCTGGGTGAAAGTCTCGGCGCGGTACCTGACGGCGCGGGAATTGCGGTAGTAGTCCTCGAGCCGCTCGGGAGCGGGGCGGCGGGCGACGAACACGCTCTGGCAACGCAGGCACTGCTCGTATTCGAAGCCGTGTTTGGTGAAGACGGGCTCGTGGGCCTCGCTGGCGCAGGCGGGGCAGTCCGACTGGATCAGGTCGGCGGGATCGTCGAAGAAGCGGGCGGCTTCGGCGATCGAGAGGCGCATGAACTCAGAGAGGATTTCCGGGGGCCGGATATCCGCTTCGCGCAGATCGTTGGTGACAACCACATGCTTCACGGGGGGTCTCGCGCGCGCCGCTCACGCGGCTGCTGGGATGCCGCAGTCCTGCTCTGGCCGGCCACAGTCAGGAACAGGCTAGTGATTCGTGAGCGATTCGTCAACTTGCGAGGGCCGATTCGCGGGTCCGGTCGCGGCGCACTCGCCATTGCAAGGGGCGGGGCGGGTGCGGCATGATAGGCGGTTTGACGAGGCGGGGCGCGGCCGAGGCAAGGCGCCCGGCCACACACGCGGAGGAAGGGCGCCATGAAAATCGTGCTGGCTTACTCGGGTGGACTCGACACCTCGGTCATCCTGAAATGGTTGCGCGAGACGTATGAGGCGGAGGTGATCGCCTTCTGCGCCGACCTGGGGCAGGAGGAGGAACTGGCCGACGTGCCGGAGAAGGCGCGCAACACCGGGGCGTCGAAGTGCTACGTGGTCGATCTGGTGGAGGAGTTCGCGACCGATTTCATCTACCCGATGATCCAGGCCGGCGCGATCTACGAGGGGCAGTATTTTCTGGGGACGTCGATCGCGCGGCCGCTGATCGCCAAGGCGCAGGTGGAGATCGCGCGGCGCGAGGGGGCGGATGCGGTGGCTCACGGCGCCACCGGCAAGGGCAACGACCAGTGCCGGTTCGAGCTGACGTATGCCGCGCTGGCGCCCGAGCTCAAGATCATTTCGCCCTGGCGCGAGTGGGACTTCAAGGGGCGCACCGACCTGATCAACTACGCGAAAGCGCACGGGATTCCGGTCGCGGCGACGGCGGCCAAGCCCTACTCGACCGACCGCAACCTGCTGCACATCTCGTTCGAGGCGGGGGTGCTGGAGGACCCCTGGGCCGAGCCGCCGGCGGAGTGCTACGTGCTGGGGACGCCGATCGAACAGGCGCCGGACAAGCCCGACATCATCGAGCTGGCATTCGAGGCGGGCAACGCGGTGGCGTTGAAGGGGCCGGACGACGAGGCGCCGAAGCGGTTGAGTCCGGCGGCGATGCTGCGCGCGCTGAACAAGCTGGGGGGCCGGCACGGCGTGGGGCGCGTCGACATGGTGGAGAACCGCTTCGTCGGGATGAAGTCGCGCGGGGTGTATGAAACGCCCGGCGGGGCGATCCTGCACCAGGCGCATCGGCAGATCGAATCGCTGACGCTGGACCGCGAGACGATGCACCTGCGCGACGCGCTGATCCCGCGCTATGCCGAGATGGTGTATTACGGCTTCTGGTATGCGCCCGAACGCGAGGCGCTGCAGGCGCTGGTGACCGAGAGCCAGCGCCACGTGACGGGGACGGTGCGGCTGAAACTCTACAAGGGGAACATCATCACCTTGGGGCGCAAGTCGCCGGTGTCGCTCTACCAGACGCAGGTGGCCTCGATGGAGGACGACGCGGGGGCCTACAACCAGGCCGACGCGGGGGGGTTCATCCGGCTGAACTCGATCCGGCTGCGAGCGCGGACGAATCAGCAGACGCTGCCGCACGTCGCGCGCCAGAGCGAGATGAAGCTGGGTTAGGCGGAGCGGGCCGGAAGCCGGTTGGGGGTCGGTCGGGCGATCCGGCGATGTTCCCGTGATATGCCGGCTGCAAGGCGATTCGTCGTCTAGATGTACTGATCGTCCGAAGCCTTGACCCAAGGCGCGACGTTGGTAGAATGACAACCAGCCCGCGCAAGCGAGCGCGTGTAGCACAATGGTTAGTGCTTCGGCCTTCCAAGCCGAAGATACGGGTTCGATTCCCGTCACGCGCTCCACAAGTTCCTGAGCCGCAAGCTGCTGATTTTGGGATTTTGCCATTGCTTAATGCCACGATCACCACTACCCTTTTTGCCATGGTAGTTGCCCTACCATTGGGCCTGGGGGTGGCAATTTACTTAAGTGAATATGCCACTAAGCGAATACGCAACCTGCTTAAACCCGTGCTTGAGATTTTAGCAGGTATACCTACC
>MVZB01000183.1 GCA_002068205.1 candidate division BRC1 bacterium ADurb.BinA292 | reverse complement strand
GCCGGCGAGGCGAACAATCGAGCGCAGGAGGACGGCTTCGAAGGCGTCGATGCAGTGGGAGATGGTGGCGAGGTTGGGGTTGGACATGGGAAGAAGAGAATTCGAAATACGAATTTCGAAGTACGAAACAAATTCGAAATGCTAATATAAATGATGTAATGGGGGCAAACTGCTCCGGAGTGTTACAAGATGGGAGACCAGCGGGCGTTTGGGAGCGCTCGGTGTTGGGGATTATTATGCGGCGAAGGAGAGGGAAAAAGGAATTCCCTTAGGGACCCTTAGAGGAACTTAGCGGAGCGTAATTTTCACGCGAGCTTTTTACGACGCCGTCGCCGTTTCTCTGAGGGGATAAAAATGTTGTGCATGCAGTCCTTAGTGTCCCGTTGAAACACTAATGTTCGTACGAGTTTCGGATGAATCGGGGGCTCACAACGAGGGAGAAAAATCGGGGCGGGCCGTTGGGGGCAATCACGAGGACGAAAGGCGAGGGACGATTCTTGATGAGGACGAGGGACGATACTTAAATGAGGACGAGGACGAGAGACGGACAATTGAGTGAGAAGAGGGATGCGGCCCGGGAAAGCCCGGCGCGGCGGAGGCGCAAGTTGCCAGCAACACCCAAGCGACGCAAAGGGAGAAGTCGACCAAGGGTGAGAAGCGACTTACATCCCGGCGCCGCGGAGCAGTTCGGCCTGGTGATGTTCGATCAGCGGGTCGATCACGGGGTCCAAGTCGCCTTCGATGATCTGCTCCAGGCTGTAGAGCGTCAGGCCGATGCGATGGTCGGTCAGCCGGTTCTGGGGGAAATTGTAGGTGCGGATCCGTTCGGAGCGGTCGCCGCTGCCGACCTGCGCCTTGCGCTGGGCGGCCTGCGCGGCGTGCCGGCGGCTCTGCTCGAGGTCGAGCAGCCGGGCGCGCAGCACCTTGAGCGCCTTGGCCTTGTTCTTGATCTGACTCTTCTCGTCCTGGCACGAGACGACCAGGCCGGTCGGCAGATGCGTGACGCGGACGGCCGAATCGGTCGTGTTGACCGACTGCCCGCCCGGCCCGCTGGAGCGGAAGACGTCGATCCGCAGCTCTTCGGGCTTGAGCTCGACCTCGACATCCTCGGCCTCGGGCATAACGGCGACGGTGACGGCGGAGGTGTGGATCCGGCCCTGCGCCTCGGTGGCCGGCACGCGCTGGACGCGATGGCCGCCCCCCTCGAATTTGAGCCGTCGGAAGACGTCCTCGCCGGTGACGAGGAAGATCACCTCCTTGAACCCGCCCAGGTCCGACTCGTGGCTGGAGAGCAGCTCGATGCGCCAGCCGCGGATTTCGGCGTAGCGCGCGTACATGCGGAACAGGTCGCCGGCGAACAGGGCGGCTTCCTCGCCGCCGGTGCCGGCGCGGATCTCGATGATCGTGTTGCGGGCGTCGTTGGGGTCGCGCGGCAGCAGCAGCAGGCGCAGGGTCTGCTCGGCGTCGGCCAGCGCGGCGCGTGTGGCGTCAATCTCCTCGCGGGCCATCGCGGCGATCTCAGCGTCGTCCTCCTGTGCCAGTTCCTCGGCCTGTGCGAGCTGGCCGGCGAGGCGGTCGCGCTCGGCCCAGGCGTCGCGGATTTCGGCGAGTTCGCGGTGGCGGCGGGTCAGTTCGGCGTAGCGCCGCGGATCGCGCGCCGCGCCGGGCTCGGCGATCAGGGCTTCAATTTCAGCCAACTGCTGGCGGATCGTTTCAAGGCGCTGGTCGGGACGGTTCATGGGTCGAGGGGCCGGTGGGATGAACGCGCGGGCGCGCCGCACGCCGTCCCATTTCAACGGAAACGGGGGTAAAGGGCAATGGGAGTTCGGCGCGATGGCGAGCGACGCGGCACGCGGGCCGAACCCGCCGGACAGTGGGGACAGTCGGGCGGATTGAAGATGCGCCGGGGCGCCGGTAGAATGCGTGAGGCCCGGTTTTCGTGAGCCGAGGACGGGGGACGGAAGCTGGGAGACGAATGCTGGGGAGGGCCTTTGGGGGTGAGGAACGAGGACGAAGACGAGCGACGAGGGACGATTTCAGCGTGACGGACGAACCGGTGAGTAAGGAATTTCATCCATGACGTTATCCCCTGAATCGGTCTGGCCCACCTATACGCGGGCGGCGGCGCGGGTCTGCCTTGAGGCATGGGCCGCGATTCAGCCCTTCTACTTTGGCCAGGCGTGCGACGTCGTGGACAAGCCCGATGGACCCTGCACCGAGGCCGACCGGCTCGCGGATCGACTGATTGTCGAACAGCTGAGCCGGAAGTTCCCGCGATCGGAGTATGGCTACCTGACGGAGGAAAGCGAGGACGACCGGGAGCGGCTCGAGCGCGACCGGGTGTGGATCATTGACCCGATCGACGGCACGAAGGACTTCATCGCGCGGCGCGACAACTTCTGCATTCAGGTGGGGCTGGCCGAGCGCCTGGCCGACGGCCAGTGGCATCCGGTGGCCGCGGCGGTGTATCAACCGGTCGCCGGCCAGCTGTGGACGGCGACGCGCGGGGGCGGCGCGTTCGTGCAACCCGTCCCGTTCGATCCGTCGCACTGGGCGAACGGTCGGATCCCCGCTCCGGTCGGCGAGCCGGCACCGATCCACGTCACCCCAATCGACCGGCTGGACCAGGCCCGCTCGGTCGTCAGCAACGCCAACCGCTCCAGCCGGCTGATGGCGCTGATCCACAGCCTGGAGCTGGCCGACTACTGGCACACCGGCTCGCTGGGGGTGAAGGTCTGCACGATTGCGAATGGCGACGCGGAGTTGTATGTCAACCTCGGCGTCGGGAAAACCAAGGAGTGGGATACGGCCGCGCCGGCGCTGATCCTGACCGAGGCGGGGGGGCGGCTGACCGACTTCGACGGGAACACCTGGACCTACAATCAGGAGGACGTGGTGCATCGCCACGGGCTGCTGGCGACTAACGGCGCGATTCACGAACTGACGCGCGCGCGGGTCAAGGCGTTTCTGGAGGAACACCCGACGCCGTATTGGTGAGGGCGAGGGCGGGATCGATTGCGATAGCGATACCGGTACCGATTACCGAAGAGGGGCGTGGGTTACATCGTTTCGAGGCGGAGGAACCAGTCGCCATGCTCGGCGTCGACGCGGACGACGGCGCCGCCGAACGCGAGCCAGAACGCCTCGGCCAGCCGTTGGTAGCGCTCGAGCGCTTCACGATCCTTCTCGTCGAGGAAAATCGCCGGCACGCGCTGGAGCGCCTGCTGGACATGGCCGAAGCTGAGCGCGACGTAGCCCTGGGGAGGCCGCGGCGGGCGTTGCCAGCTCCGGGCAGTCAGCTCGTGCCAGGCCAGGGCCGCCGATTGGTCGGGCGCGGCCGCCGCCTGGGGGCGCAGTTCCAGCGGGTGGAGCCAGAGATAGACATCGTCGCCGGCCGGTGCGCCGGTCAGCGCGGCGCGCGCCCAATGCTCGGCCGGAGCGAGGGCGCTGGCCGTCAGCGGGGGCTGGTCGTGCCAGAAGAGGAGCGCGGGAATCATCGGCGTCGTCGATTCGAAGGCAGCGACGCCGACGCGGCCGCGGTCCTGGGCGTCGTCGTCGCCGGCCAGGACCTCCAGGAGCCGGAGCCGCAACGCCGCCAGCCAGACGAGGTCGTCGCCCAGATTCTCAAGGACATCCTCCCAGGAGAAGCCGGCCAGCGGGAGGATCGCCCGGGCAAAGGGGGCCGCCATGTCGACCTGGAAGAGTTCGGGGGGCAGCGCGTCGGTCGGCGCGGGCGTCGGCGCGGCGGGCTGGGCGGCTTCGGCGTCGCGGGCCAACTGGCGGGCCAGCCGGGCCGGGCGGGGGCCCGCGACCTTCATTTCGAGATTGAACAGCGAGGGGCCCCACTGCCGCATGGAAATCAGATCGACGCCGTCCAGCCGGAGCTGCCAGGCCTGGAGGCGCTGCTCGGACTCGTCGGACATGCCGCGGTCGCGCTGCAGCGCGAACTGGCGCAGATGACCCCAGAAGGCGACGGGGGCGAAACTGAGGGTCAGCGCCGACTGCGAAGCGGCGACGATGGCGCGGCGGGGGAAGGTCTTGAGCCGGTCGATGATCGTCGGGAGCGGGCCGGGACCGTAGCGGCGCATCGAGGCGCAGATCCAGCCGCCGACCTGGCAGAAGGTGACGCTGCGGCCCTGGCGCTCGTCGCGGTATTCATACAGCGTGACGCCGTGGTGGCGGCTGGTCTGGAAGCGGTAATCGCGCAGAAAGAGGTCGATGAGCGGGCCGAGGCGGGCCTTGAGCGGGGTGTCGCCGCGGAAGAAGGCCATGAAGCCGACATCGCCCGCGCCGGAGGCGTCGCCGCCCCATTCGCCGAACATCAGCCAGGCTTCCTCGCCGAGGGCCTCGAACAGCGCGCCGTGATACGCGCGCAGGCGGAGACGCGCGCCCTGTTCGCCGTAGCGGGCGAGCCAGTCGTCCCATTCGCCGAGGGCTTGCATGACGCGCTGGACGGCCTGCTCCGGCCCGGGTCCCTCGCGCCGCAGCCAGTGGCGCTGCCAGGCCGGTTCGAAGCGGGAGATGCGGAACGCGGCCGAGAGGCGGTCGGGGAGGAAGGCTTCGACCGGATAGGTGACGACGCGCGGCGAGAGCCACCAGTAGAGGGCGGCGGCGGCCACCCCTGCGATCAGCGCGCCGGCGCCGATCCAGCGCGCCTTGCGACGGCGTTTCATTCGCGGAGGTTGGTTTCCCAGTAGGCGATATCGACGAACTTTTCCCACAGCGAGCGATTGTCGTCGGTCAAGTGGACCTGCTGCAGGGTGGAGAGCCACGCCGGTTTGCGCGGCGGGCGGATCAACTGCATCCCGCATTCGGCGAGGAGCCGGTTGCCTTTCTTCGTGTTGCAGGCGACGCAGGCCAGGACGACGTTTTCCCAGCGGGAGGTGCCGCCGCGCGAGCGGGGGACGACGTGGTCGATCGACAGCTCGCTCTCATGCGGCCGGCGTCCGCAATACTGGCAGCAATACTGGTCGCGGAGGAAGATATTGCGCCGGTTGAACTTGACGGTGCGCGGCGGCACGCGGTGGTAGCGCGACAGGACGATCACATGCGGGACGAGCAGACTGAAATTGGGGGTGTGGATGACCGGGTGGGCGTCGCGGCCGAATTGGGAGAGCTCGCGCCAGGATTCGAAGTCGTAGGTCTGGAAGTCCTCCGAGACGATGCGGGCGAGCTCCTGGAAGACGAGCGTGAGCGCCCGGCGGACGGTGCAGACGTGGACCGCGACCCAGTAGCGATTGAGAACCAGGACCTGATGGTTGAGCATACGACAATCCGTTCTCAAGCGGCCTGCATGCCGACTCGATCCAACTGACTGACGCTGCCGAAGTGCCGTGCGCCCCCGCCGGCCGCGGTCGGGTACAGGTTTTAGAATTTATAACGCAGCCGGCGCAACTCGTCCAGTCTCAATCGATTGGCGGGGGCGCAGCTTGACACGGATCGAGAGTTGGTCTCTCGTTCAGCCCTCGCTGGAAGACCGGTTCGAGCAGGATGCCCTCGTGGAGTGCGGAGGCAGAAAGGGCGCAGAGCGCTTGGCGACGCCGCTTTGGACCGGTGAGCATCAGCCCAGGTCATTGGATCCAAAGCGGTGTCGACGGATTGTGAGGCAACGCTCTGGCTCTTCTGTTTTGGCTCACGAATTGCTTTCCACGGAATCAGGCGGTTTTCCGCCCAAATGGTTCGTCAGGGGATAGATAGCATGTCGGACCGGGACCGCGTCGGCGACCTGGAGATTGACCAGGATCTGGTGCAGCAGCGGCGCGACTGGCGGGTGCAGCGGATTGGCTGGGCGGTCATGGGTCTCATCCTGCTGGCGGCGTGCCTGGGTTTGTTTGGGCATGGTCCGCTCAGCCGGGCGACGGCCGGCGACGAAGGGGGTCCGCTCCAGGCCGAATTTGAGCGATTCTGCCGATTGCAGACGGCGACGACGCTGCGGTTGCGCGTTCAACCGGCGGCGGTGCGCGACGGGCGCGCCCGGCTGTGGCTCGATCGCGAGTACCTGAACGCCGTGAGCCTGGGAGCGGTCGTGCCCGAGCCGGAGCGCGTCGAGGTGGGGAGCGACCGGATCATGTATGAGTTCGCCGTCGATGAGAGGGGGGAGGGCCCGGCGGTCGTAAGCTTCGAGCTGGAGCCGCAGCGGCCCGGGTTGCTGAGGGGCGGCGCCGGGCTGGAGGATGGACCGTCGATTCCGCTCCGGATGTGGGTCCATCCCTGAACCCGCCCGGCCGCCAAGGAGAGAATGGAGCCTGTCATGGACGCCGTCTTGCGCGGACTGTCGGTGTATGTGTTCCTGCTGATTGTGTTTCGCATCAGCGGCAAGAGGTCGCTGGGTCAGGTGACGAACTTCGATTTCGTCCTGCTGCTGATTATCGCGGAAACGACGCAGCAGGCGTTGCTGGGCGATGACTTCTCGATCACCAATTCCTTCATCCTGATTGTGACGCTGATGCTCGTGGATATCGCGCTGTCGCTGTTGAAGCAGCGGCTGCCGCGGCTGGACCGGCTGCTGGAGGGGACGCCGCTGGTGGTCGTCGAGGACGGCCGGCCGATTCAGGGGTATCTGAGGCGGGCGCGGATCGACGAGGAAGACATCCTGACGGCGGCGCGGGGGACGCAGGGACTGGAGCGGATGGAACAGATCAAGTATGCCGTGCTGGAGCGCAATGGCGATATCACGATCATCCCGCGGTGAGCGGGGGGCGCGGGGGGAGAAGGCGGGCGGGGAGATGGCCTGATTCGAGAGCCGAGGACGAGGGACGAGAGCCGAGAGCCGAATTGTGGGATGGGGCGTTGGGGTCGGGGACGAGGACGCGGGACGGGTT
>MVZB01000182.1 GCA_002068205.1 candidate division BRC1 bacterium ADurb.BinA292 | reverse complement strand
CCTGGCCGGCGCCGCCGAGCTGATCGACGACTATTACCGCCGCCATCCCGAGGCGATCAACCGCGGCGCGGCGGCGCCGGGCCTCAATACGCGAACAGCGGCAACCGCAGCAGAAAGATCAGAATCGGCAGCACAATGATCATGAACGCCAGCGTCGTCCAGAGATAACCCGCATTGCCCAGGTTCAGATCGAGCCGATAGATACTCGACAGACTGACCGACATCACGCCGGCGGGCATGATGCTGGCAATGAACAGCGCGGCGGCGGCCATCCCCTTGAGCTGCAACAGCAGGCAGAGCCCGAACATCAGCGCGGGATGGAGCACGAATTTGAACAGAAAGACCCAGCGCAGCGTGCGGAAAAACCCGAACAGATGGCGCACGTGCAGACAGGCGCCCAGAGCGAACATCGTGTTGGCCGTGGCGAGGAACACGAGCCAGCGCAAGCCCCCCGCGGCGACCGCCGGCATCGGCACGGCCAGCATGTTCAGAAGAAGCCCGATGATCACCCCCACCAGGGGCAGCGACATCGGCGAGAACATCCCCCGGCGATAGTTGACCCAGATCGAGGTGTGCTCGCCGCGGCCCCAGTGCTCGGCCAGCGGCAGCCAGAGCAGCGGCAGCAGGAAACCGGCCGGGATCATCAGCAGCGCGTTATAGCCGTACGCTTCGTCCGAAATGAACAGAATCGTCAGAAACCCCGCCAGCGTGTAGCCCTGGTTGCTGATCGGGATCATGATGCTGAGCGTCCCGCGCGCCTGGCGCGAACGGGCGAGCACGGGGACCAGAATCACGGCCGCCAGCGTGGAGAGAATCAGCAGGATCGCATTGGCGATCGGGACGAGATACCAGCGATCGAAGGAGAGATCGAGCCGCCAGACGCCAAGAGCGTAGATCAGCGGCCCGAACAGCGTGAACGTGACGGTATGCATCGGCTTGCCGATGCTTTCGCGGATCCAGCCGCGCGACCGCAGTTGATGGGCGGCGACCATCGGCCCCCAGACCAGGGCCTGCGAACTGAGAAAAGGCTGGACGACGTCATTCCAAGTGTTCAACGCGGTGACTTCATTCGGGCGGAGGTGCCAGGCGGTCAGTTCCCCAGGACATAGAGCCGGCCATTATGGCACGAGACGAGGATTTCGACCAGCCCATCGCCGGTGATGTCGGCCAGGACCGGGAAGCGCACCAGGGCGGGGAACTCCTTCTTCCATTCAATCCCCAACGCGCCGTCCTTCAGGCCGGCGGCGTAGAGCGTCTGGTTGACCGCCCAGAGGACCTCGTCGCGGCCGTCGCCATCCAGATCGCCCGCCGCCGGGACGATCCGGTTGGTCGACTTCTCGACCGCCATGCGGTGCAGCACCTCGCCGGTGGCGCCGTCATAGACGCGGAATCCGTCCTCGAATCCGGCGCCGCTGGCCTCCATCGCGCCGTCGCCGTCCATGTCGGTCAGCGCGAGCGGCCACGTCGTGCCGGCCTTCTCGCCCTCGCCATCCTTCCAGATGATCTCCCCCTCGCTGGAGAGCAGCGCGACCGAACCGGGCGCGGCCGAAAGGATCTGCGGCGTGCCGGAACCCAGGAAATCGTGGACGAAATGCTGGCCGTAGATTCCCCAGCCATCGAGAAAGCGGCCCATCAACTGCTCGCCGTCGCCCGAGAAGGCGTAGAGATCGACGGGATAGACGCCGACGATTTCATCGCGTTCATCGGCATTCAGATCGACGGCGGCAATATTGTTGCCGAGAAACCCGTAGCCCGTGTCGCCCTGGCCGGGGGCCTCGATGCCGACGCGATCGGCGCTCCAGCGTTCCTCGCCGGTCGCGCCGTCGAGCATGTGGCCTTCGTCGCTGTGCATGATGCTGCGGCGGACGGAGACGAGCACGTCGTCGCGTTGCGGATCGCTGAAACGGCCGGCGAAAATGTGGGTCAGCCCGCCGACGTTCCAGATCGGCGGGTCGCCGTCAAATTCCGCGAAGGCCTGGGTCCACAGCGGATTGCCGGCCAGATCCGACGCCTGGACGGTCGCCTCGCCCCTTTCGTTCTTGCCGGCGGCCAGGATCTCGCGCGCGCCATCGCCGTCGAGGTCGGCCGAGGTCAGCCCGATTTGCGTGAAGGTCGCGCCCGGCATGCCCCAGCCGGGAAGCCGCCATTGTTCATGAAATTGGCCCTCGGAGAACGTCAGGCCGACATACTCGCGGGTCATCGTGGGGATGGCGACCAGCGGCGGGCCTTCGTTGCGGGAAATGACAATCGGGGGGTCGGTCAGGCCCGTGGTTTCCTGCATCGCGAGCCGGACCACTCGGCCATTGGCTTTCGCCGTGGCCACGGGATCCCGGCCGACGCACTCCAGCTTCAGTTCGTCGATGCCGTCCTGATCGACATCGGCAATCGCGGAGACCTGCAGGGATTTCACCCCGTCCAGCTCGAGCTGGAGTCCGGGGAGCGCCTCGCGCGCCTCATCGAGGCGGAAGCCGCGCAGCGTCTGGCGTTCCCCCGCCGATTCGGTCACGAAGAACGATTTAAGACCGGGCTCGGGGCCGTTGGCGAGCATGACGGTCCGGCGATTGTCCGTGCCGATGGAGACCAGATCGGCCCGGCGCGGGGCATCGTGCGTGACCCAGAGCGAGTTCGGCCGGCGCCAGATCGGTGCGGGATCGCCCCCGCCAGCTGCGCTGTAGATGCGAAGCTCGCCGGGCGCTTTCGTTTTCTGCCCTTTCGTTGATTTGCAGAACATTTCGGGGAACCCGTCCCCGGTGATGTCGGCGATGCCGTCGAGAAAGGTCTCCGGCAGGTCGAGGACGATCTCGCCCGTCAGCGCGTCGTAGCCCATCACGTGCCATTCCCAGTCGCCGGTGCGGTCGTAATAATTAAAGACCAGTTCGAGCCGGCCGTCGCCATTGATATCGGCCACGGGATCGGGTCCGACGCGGATAATTTTCCGCACACGCAGAATATTGGGATTTTCCACGTCCTCCCGCCAGAGGACCGTCAGCTCCTTGCCGTCATTGCCATACACGTCGAAATGGCTCTGAAAGTCGACGATCGTGAAAAATTGCGGATACGGGTTCCCTTCGACAAAAAAATAGCCGAAGGAGCCGTAATTGCGCGCGACGGGCGGCCGCACCTCCATGATTTTCTTGCCGGTCGCCCCGTCCCAGATCGCCACGTGATAATGCGTCGCCAGCGCGATATCCTTCTGGCCGTCGTTGTTGGCGTCGACCGCCAGCATCAGCGTTTCATAAACGCCCGGCTCGAGCGGCGTCGAACGCCAGACCTGCCGCGGTTCCTCCGCGCCCGCTTCATACGACAGCATCTCCATGTAGCCGGTCGGTTCCTCGGAGTAATAGTCATGCCACTTGATCGACTGGTAGCCCGGCTGATCCTTCAGAACCTGGGCAACGAGCTGATCGACGGCGCCGGTGAGGGTTTCGGGTCCGCCGGGCGGCGGGACGAGCACGCCGTCGCCGCGCAGATCGATGAGCGGCGCGAGTTCGGTCCACTGAGCGGCGGCCAGCGCAGGTTCGTCCGGCAGCGCGACATCCTGAAAGGAGGTCGACGTGGCATTGAGGTCGGCCATCAGCGTCGTGACGACGCCCGTCAGCGCATACTCGCCGAGAATTTCCGGCTCGGCCGTGACCGCGCCCTTGGCCGGCGTCCTGCCCGTCAGCCGCCGGTCGTGTTTGAACGTCGGCCAGTCCGCGGCGGAGACGGAGGATGCCGCGAGCACGAGCGCCGCAATGCAGGCAACGCAGCGGACGCCGGCCGAGACGGCTTGTTTCCACACCCGAATTCTGTTAGGGATGGTCGGAAGCGCGGCAAGCCGCGGCCGCCGAACACCGATGTTCGATTCGCCGGAACGGGCGAGGGGAGCCTCATGATTACGGGTATTCATCACGTCTCCTTTTGTGTCAGGGATATGGACCGATCCATTGCCTTTTATCGCGAGGGGTTGGGATTTGAGCCGTTCAGCGACCGGACGATCCAGGGGCCGGTCCCCGAGAAGGTGATTCAACTCGAAGGGGCGCATCTGCGGCTGGTTCATCTGCGCGGCCACGGGATCGGTCTGGAGCTGATCCAGTATTTTGCGCCGGCGGGCCGCCCGGTCGCTCCCCGCCCGTGCGACGTCGGGAGCGCCCACCTCTGCTTCGTTGTGGACGATATCGATGCGGAAATGGAGCGGCTGGAGCGCCATGGGGCGAGGTTCCTGTCCGAGGCGATGACCGTCGAGGGGGGGCCGAATGCCGGGAACCGATATGTCTATTTCGTGGATCACGACCATATTCCAATGGAATTAAGCCAGCCGCGAAAAAGCTAATACCAGGCAACCGCGCGCGCCCGATCCGCCCGGTCGGCCCGCGGGCTAGCGCCCATCCCCCGGATCCCGCACGTAGGGGCGCGGCGCGGGGCCGCCCACGATGGGACCGTGCGTCAGCGCCGAGATTTCATCCAGAGCCATGCGGCTCAGGCTGTGATCGAGCAGCCGATCGGCGCCCGGCAGCCCATAGGTCAGATTCGGGTGACGGTAGGCATACGCATGCGTCGGCCGCACGGCCAGGTTCGCCCGCGCCGTGATCAGCCCGTCGTTGCGGAGCTCGGCCATCAGCGTGCCGTCGCTGGCGACAATGCAGCTTGGCGAATTCAGGCCGGCGACGACGCCGTAACAATTGTTGTCGAGGCAGCGCGTGCGGAACACGTCGACCAGATACCCGGCGGTGGGCAGGAACAGGATCTCGGCCCCCTTCATCGCCAGATTCTGCGCGACGAGCGGCAGCCAGTTTTCATAGCACGTGTAGATGCCGATGCGCGCGAAATCGGTGTCAAATACCGGCAGCGCATGGCCCGGTGAAATCCCGCACCAGAGCTCCGGCCAGTGCAGGTGGCATTTGCGATAAGTGCCGACGATCCGCCCTTTCCGATCAATCACAAGGGTCGTGTTAAAAATACGCTTGCCGTCGCGCTCATGAATCCAGCCGAGCACATACATGCGAGGGCGCCGGGCGCGGTCCTGATACAGGCGGGTGGCGGGACCGCCGAGCGGCTCGGCATCCTGCTCGATCTGAGCGCGATGATCCTTGCCCGCGACGCCGTGTCCCGTGACGCATTCGGGGATCAGGACGACATCGGCATCGGCATGACCGGCCTCATCCAGCCGCGACGCAATCCGCTTGAGCATGCCGGCGCGGCTCGATCCGTCCACGCGGCGGAACCACGTCGTGGCCAGCGTGACGGGACGGTCGGGCGGGGCTTGCGCCGGCTCGATGGCCGGATTGGCGAACCAGACGGAACCGGCGGCCGCCGAATGCATATGCAACTGCAGGTCAACCTGCTTCTCGCCATCCGGCATCTGGAACAGGTGTTCGGCAAACACCCAGCCGTCGCCCGCATCCGAAAAATGACTGAAAAATTCCTCGCGCTTGAGCCGCGTCGGATACTCGCCCCAGAACAGATTGACCAGGACGCAAAGGCTGGGGTCCACGTCGTCGGTGGTGCGGAACGCGACGCGGGCGCGGTACCATCCGCCAGGTTTGAGCGTCAATCGCCGGACCCACCAGCCAAAAGCCAATGGATCGCCGGTGGCCGAGTTGCGCAAGGCCGCCGCGCGCCGGCCGCCGGGACCGGCGTCAATTCCGTGCGCCGGCGCCAGATCGAGACGCGGGGCCACGAATCGCCACCCCTGCGGCAGAGGGATCCGACCGGAAGCGCGTGGGCGGGACATTGCCATGGCGGCTGAATCGCGTCGGGAGTGGGGCGCCGCCGCAACGGCGTGGCGGGCCCGGTCGATTCCGGATGTGGGTCGAATGGCGATTCAAGAGAACGGTAACTGATCGTTTATGTAGAGTCAACGGCTATTCGGGAAGACGACGGCCGAAAACCTCGGCGCAATCTTTTCGGCCGGCAAACTTCTGATTCTTCCTATGTCCCTTGCGTCCCTTGAGTCCCTTTCGCCGCGCTCATCGCGCGGCCGCGGCCACGGCCGCATGGCGCTGATGAACCTGGCGCAGGTCGACGAGTTCCACCCCCTCGGCGCGGGCGTGCGCCGTCACCTGCTCCAGAAAGGTCATCTCCGGATCGTGCAGCGCGAGTACGGCGGGGTGCAGGCAGATCGCATAGTCGAGTTTCCCCCTGCCCGCGCGCGTGATCATGTCCTTCACATGCTGGGTAAAGGTGGATAGGTCGTAGCGCTCGACCTGATACTCCGGCGCCAGCGCCCGCTGCTCATTGATGTGAAAGAACGTCATGTCGGACCACCCGGCGCAGGGGATCTCGAGCAGGCCGGTGGGCAGCCTGTAGGGCTGCATCTGTTCGAGCGTGCGCGTCAGGTTCCAGCGGCTGGAGACCCACCGGTAGCCCTTTTGCAGGATCAACTCCTGGATGTCGGGTCGCCCGTCGATCCCCTCGGGATACATCCCCGTCGCGCCGATCCCCTCGATCCGCGCGCCGATGCTCGCGAGCAGATGATGCGCCGTCATCATCTCCTCGTAGACGGCGTTGTAGTCGTCGAGCAGCGTGACGCGGTGCGTGTGAAGGTGGCTGTCGAGCGGGTATTCGGACTGGGCGATCTGGCGCAGCGATTCGCCGTAGTCGATGACGCCGAAGCCCATCGCAAAGAAGTGGGCGCGGCAGTTGCGCTCCCGCAGCCAGTCCAGCAGTCGGAGAATGAACCGCGGTTCGTCCTCACCGAAGCGGGAACAGAAATTGTTGCGCCGCCAGGGCGTGAAATTCGTATCGATGTCGAAGCGCAGACAGAACGTGCCGGCTTCGCGCGTGTCGGAAGGTGTCACGGTGGCGGTCCATCCTTTTGGGCTCCCCGGGAGGGGGAAATGAATGGTTCACAAGGTTCACAAAGCGGTTATCATACGGCGGCCGCCGGGGCGCGTCAACCGAAAGCGC
>MVZB01000181.1 GCA_002068205.1 candidate division BRC1 bacterium ADurb.BinA292 | reverse complement strand
CTGGCGGTGTTCCAGCGCCAGCAACTGCCACACCTGCGCCGCTTCGCGCGCGTTGCCGGTCGCCTCCAGCAACTCGGCCTCTTCGCGCTGCGCCTGTGTGTCGGAGGGATCCAGCTTCTTGAGCTGGCGCAGGACGCGCAACGCGCTGCGGTGCTCGCCGCGCTCGTCGCGATACGTGGCGAAAATCTCGCGCAGCACGCGGCGCGATTCCTCGGTCCGGCCCTGCTGCTGCAGGAATTCCGCGAGCCGCTCCTTCAGCGCCAGGTGGCCCGATTCCAGCTCCAGAATCCGCAGGATCTCGGCTTCCACCGCCGCCGGCTCGCACGAGGCCTGCATCGCGTCGAGCAGCCGGTCGTAGTGCCCCATGGCCATCACCATGCCGCCCGTGTCGTAGCACAGGTCGGCCAGACGGCGCAGGATCTCGACGTCGCCGGGGAGGTACTCCAGGATGCGCAGGTAGCGCGCCATCGCCGCCTCTTCCTGCCCCGACTCGGCGAGTTCCTCGGCCAGCCGGCACCATTCCTCCACCGACTCGCGCGTCTGCCCCGCCTTCATCAGCAGAACGGCCAGCGCGTCGCGCGATTCGGGCGACTGCCCGCTGATGCGCACCAGTTGGCGTGCGCGCTGAATCGCCTGCTCGAAATCCCCTTCCTGTTCGTGCAGCGCGATCAGGCTGGTCAGGCTCGCCCGGCCCTCGGCCGTGTGGCCCGCCGCCAACTGTGCCTCGGCCAGCATCCGCAGCAGCGCGCCGTTGCGCGGCTGCAGTTCGAGGCCCTCGCGCAGCAGCGCCGCCGCCCCCTCATAGTCGTTGCGCGCGCCGGCGTGCTCGGCCAGCTCGCGCAGGTCCTCGATCGCCAGGTCGTAGTTCGACAGTGCGCGGTTGGCATCCACGCGCAGCCGGCGCAACACCAGGCTGTCCGGATTTCGCCGCAGCCCCTCGGCCGCCGCCTCGCGCGCGATCACCCCCTCGCGCGCCTCCAGCGCGTCGCGCGCCAGCGTTTCCCACGCCGCCTCGATCCCCTCGTAGTCCGGCTGCAGCGAGAGCAGCCGGATCACCCGTTGCCGCCAGTCCCAGTCGGTCCGGAAGCTGGGCAGCGCTTCGTCCAGCAGGGCCGTCAGCCGTTCCGGGGCCTGCTCGCCGCAGCGCTCGATCAGCGCCAGCCACTCCTCGGCCGCCTCGCGCCGCTGACCCGGTTCGTTCAGCAGGGCGCGCGCCAGCCGCAGCCGGAGCTCCAGGTTTTCCTCATCCAGGTCCCGCAGCTTGTGCAGCACGCGGATCGCGCTGGCCCCCTCGCCCGCCTGCTCATACAGCTCCAAGACATGTTGATACGCCGCCTGCGCCTCGCGATCTCGCCCCGAAGCCTCATACAGCCGCGCCAGACGCTCGCCGTTGCCGATATCGCCCGGTTCGATCTCCTGAATCCGGCGATAAAAACCCTCCGCGCGCTGCAGATCGTTGACCGACAACGCCCAGTCGCCCAGTTGCTCCAGTTCCTGGCGCGCCCCGGCTGTGTGCCCCTGCTTCAGCCAGCTCTCCACCAGCAGCTCGCGGGCCTCGATGCACTCTGGCATTAGTCCGCGGATGCGCTGGCAAAGCTCCACGACGCGCTGGGGCGAGCTATCCTGGCGGTTGAAGGCGCGCGCCAGCGTCAAATACTCCTCCAGCGCGCGATCGATGTCGCCTTCGGCCTCATACAGCTCGGCGATCTCCGCGCGCAGTTCCAGCCGTTCGGGCTGATACGCCAGCAGCTTCTCCAAGATCGGAATGCTGCGGGCGCGCTCCGATTTGCGCCGGTTGAGCTCCGCCAGCCGTTCGTAGAGTTCCAGCGCGTCTTCCATCCGCCCGGCGCGCTCGATCAGCCCCGCCGTCCGCTCCAGCAGATCGTGATTGCCCGGCGCCGCCTCCAGCGCCTCCTTCATCAGCGCGATCCCCTGGTCCAGATCGCCGTCGCGCAGCCGCAGGTCGGCGATCTCCTCGAACATGCGGGCCGCTTCGTGCGCCTGACCCTGGCGCGCCAGCGATCGCGCGAGCTGCGCCCGCAGGTCGTGGCGTTCCGGCTTGAGCGCCACCAGTTGCTCCAACGTCAGGTGCTGCTCTTCGTCGCCGCGCCCCTCGGCTTCCATGCCCTCCAGCAGCTTTTCGAGATGCTCCGAGGCTTCCTCCTCGCGCCCGGCCTCCATCAGCATCGCCGCCAGCCGCCGCCGCCACGTCTGCTGGTTGGGATAGGCCTCCACCGCCCGGCCATAGGCCGACATCATCTCCTCGGCCAGCCCTTGGGCTTCGAGGGCTTCGAGCCACCGGATGTAATACGGCAACGCCGCCTCGGCCCCCTCCAGCCGCAGCGACAGGGGCGCCAGCTCGCCCAGAACCTGATGGTCGCGCGGCGCCAGGCTCAGCAGGTGGAGCAGCCGCGCGTGCAGCTCCTCGGGGGCGGCCCCCGCCTCGCGCTGCTCGACGAGAATCTGTTTCCACAGCTCCGCCGCCTCGCGAATCTCGCCGGCCGCCTCGAGCCCCTCGGCCAGCATCACCCGCGCTTCGTTGCTTTGCGGGTCCAGACGCAGCGCCTCGCGCACCGCGCCATTGGCCGCGTCGGTCTGGCCCTGGGCCCGCTCGAAAAGCGCGATCTCGATCCACAGCGCCGCCGCGCGCCGCGCGCGCCCGGTCTGCTCGTACAACTGCGCCAGGTCGGTCTTAGCGGCCTTTTCCGTCCGGTCGATCCGGATCCCGCGCTCCAGCGCGGCCTCGGCCGCGACAAAATCATCCTCGACCATCCGTTCGCGCGCGAATTCCCGGCACGCTTCGATCGCCTCGTTCTTCTGGTCCAGCGCCAAGTGCGTCTCGATCCGCAGCACGAGCGTTTCCGTATCGCCCGGCCGCAGCCGCCGCACCTCCTCGCAGATCGCCTGCGCCGCGTCGAACTGCTGCTGCTTCATCAGATCGCGCACCAGCAGCGAATAGCTGGCAAACGCCTCGTCGGCCAGGCCGTTGCGCTCCAGGCACCGCCCGATCCGCAGCCGCTTGTCCAGATCGGTCGGCGCCAGCGTCGCGATCCTGGTCAGAATCGCCATCCCCTCGGCGCGGTGGCCGTTGGCGAGCGAAAAATCCGCCAGGTTGAACAGCTCGTTGAGCCCGCCCTCCAGGTCCCCGCGCACCAGCTTCCACTCGGCCAGGTCCTTGCGCAGTCCCAGGTCGCCCGGGTCGATCGCCCGCGCCAGCTCGTAATACTCGTTGACCCGCGTGTCCATCTCCACGTCGCGGGCCAGCGCGGCCAGTTGCCGGTAGGTGCGGACCGCCTCGGCCCGCCGTCCCGACTCGTTCAGCAGCCGGGCTTGCACCTCCAGCAGGTCGACGCTCTCGGGGTCGGTCACCAGCAGGCGCGCCACGATCTGTTCGGCTTCGGCGAACAGGGCCTGTTCCTCGCGCGAACGCGCGATCGCCAGCCACTGCTTGCGCGCCGAGTCGGTCTGGCCGCTGCGCGCCATCGCCGCGGCGATCCGTTCCCGCACCGACAGATCATCGGGATTGAGCGCCAGCAGCCGATCCAGAACGCCCAGCAGCCGGCGCGCCTCGGTCTGCCCCTCAAAGACCACGGCCAGCCGCTCCAGCGTCTGGCGCTCGGCCTTGCGGTTGCCGTGGCGATGGTGGAACCGCGCCAGCAGGTCGAGCACGTCGGTGTTTTCGGTGTCGCGCGCGAGCGCGTCCTCCAGCGCAGCCGCCGCCGCCTGAATGTCCCCCTGTTTCTCCTGGTATTCACTCAGCTCGATCAGAACCGCTTGAATGCCGTCCGTGTCGCCCTGGCGCTCGGCCAGCTCCACGCGCCGGCGGAACAGCTCGGGCGAAGGCGGGTAGTGCGCGCGAATGTCGTCCAGCACCGTGCGCGCCAGGTCCAGATCATGCTGGCCCAGGTGGTATTCATAAAGGCCATAGCGCTCGGCCAGGGCGGCTTCAACGTCGCCGCGCGCTTCATGGATCTGCGCCGACAGCAGCCGGAGCTGCAGGTTGTTCACGTCGAACGCCAGCGCCTGCTGGATCTTCGCATGCGCCTCGTCGTAGCGCGCCTGCTCGAGCGCTTCGCGCGCGGCAATGGCGAATTCCTCGCCCAGCAGCCGCACGCGCCCCACGTCGACATCCAGCTTCAGCCGCTCGGCCAGGTCCAGCGCCGCCTCGATCGGTTCGAGCCGCTTGAAGATCGACCAGAATTCAACGAACGTCCCCCCCTCAAACAGCTCGCACTGCTTCATCATGCACTTGTAGTTGTGCTGCTTGATGTAAAAAATCAGCGACCGGAACGCCATCTCGCGATGGACCGGGCAGAAACACTTCAATGTCTTGCCGTCGCTGCGGATTTTGTCCGGATGATAGTCGATCAGGCGGGCGAGTTGCTCGCCGTCGATCTGCTCATTGATGGACTGGAGGATGGAATCTATTTCAAGCATCGCCCACACACGTCGCCGACCCCATAACCCGACGGGCCGGACCACAGGTCATCTCGCCAGGGACACCCCTCTACCATCCTTTCGTCCCGGCGGGTGATGGGGATTAGGTCCTTTTTCCCCGGGCGACAGTTTTCAGGGGGCGCGTTCGTCCCGACTTGAGCCCGCCACAATATCCAGGCGGATTTTGGATCCTTATGTCCCTATCTCGCAAAATCCTACCATCCCGTAGGATTCCGTGCTCCCTTCTTACCGCTGCGTAGCCTTCCTCGGCCCGAGGCTCCACTCCCTCCTTTTGTCCCTTATGTCCCTACTGTCCTTTCCCCCCGATAAAACGAAGCCCGCCGACCCCATGGGCCGGCGGGCAACTCCCCTCCGACGTGCGGATTCGATCCGCCGCGACGTCGGTCAGATGTCGTAATACAGGTGGAACTCATACGGATGCGGCCGCATCCGCACGGCGTCGATCTCCATCTTGGTCTTATAGCTGATCCACTCGTCGATCACGTCCTCGGTGAAGACGTCCCCCTTCAGCAGGTAGTCGTGATCCGCCTCCAGCGCCGCGAGCGCTTCGTCCAGACTGCCCGGTACCTTCTTGATCAGCTTGGCCTCCTCCGGCGGCAGATCGTACAGGTTCTTGTCCAGCGGATCGCCCGGATCCAGCTTGTTCTGGATCCCGTCCAGCCCCGCCATCAGCATCGCGCTGAACGTCAGATACGGGTTGCAGGAGGGGTCCGGCGGCCGGAACTCGACGCGCTTGGCCTTCTCCGACGGGCTGTACATCGGGATCCGGCACGCCGCCGACCGGTTGCGCTGGCTGTAGGCCAGGTTCACCGGCGCCTCGTAGCCCGGCACCAGCCGCTTGTAGGAATTGGTCGACGGGGCCGCGAACGCCAAGATCGACGGGGCATGCTTGATCAGCCCGCCGATGAAGTGCAGCGCCAGCTCGCTCAACCCCGCGTAGCTCTTCCCGGCGAACAGATTCTTGCCGTCCTTCCACACCGAAATGTGCGTGTGCATCCCCGAACCATTGTCGCCGTAGAGCGGCTTGGGCATGAAGGTGACCGTCTTGCCGTACTTGCGCGCCGTGTTCTTGATGATGTACTTGAACAGCAGCAGACAATCGGCTTGGTGCGTCAGCGGGGCGAAGCGCATGTCGATCTCCGCCTGGCCGCCGGTCGCCACCTCGTGATGCTGCGCCTCGATCGGGATCCCGCAGTCGATCATCGTCAGCATCATCTCGGTGCGCAGATCCTGGAAGTGATCGGCCGGCGGGCACGGGAAGTAGCCTTCCTTATAGCGCGGCTTGTAGCCCAGGTTCGGCCCCTCGTCGCGGCCGGTGTTCCAGCGCCCTTCGATCGAGTCGACCAGGTAGAACGACTGGTTGGGCTGCGAGTCGAACCGCACGTCGTCAAAGATGAAGAATTCCGCCTCCGGCCCGATGTAGCAGGTATCGCCGATCCCCGTCGATTTGAGATACGCCTCGGCCTTCAGCGCGATGTTGCGCGGGTCGCGCGTATACTTTTCCATCGTCCCGGGATGGACCACGTTGCAGACCAGCGACAGAGTCGGCGCCTGGCAAAACGGGTCGATCAGCGCCGTCATCGGATCGGGAATCAGCAGCATGTCCGATTCATGAATCGCCTGCCAGCCCCGGATCGACGACCCATCGAAGCCGACGCCATCGCTGAACGTCTCTTCCTCCAGCATCCACGCCGGCTGGCTGAAGTGCTGCCACAGACCTGGAAAGTCCATGAACTTGTAATCGACGACCTTGATCCCCTTCTCCTTGACCACCTGGATCACGTCCTTGGGGGTCTTGCAATCTCGGGCTTCCATACGTGACATTCCTCCCACGGATTTTGGGTACAACTGGGGCCACCGGCCGTATCCCCCGATACGCAGCGACCGTTGGTTGCCAGCCGGCAGATGCAGGATTCATGCCGGAACCGGATTTACCCCGATGCGACCTCGGGCGCTTGCCCCCGCCGTGCCACGCGGACAAGCCCCGGTCCAACCGCGGCGACCCACCGCGCCGCCTTCGGGGTGTTATCCGTTTCCGTTCAACATTCGCATCCGTCCTTCCAGTTTGCAATGATGAAGACGCCCCGGCCCCGCGGACGGGGTGTCGGGCCATGGCTGACCCTGAACGGCCCCGGCCCTGCCAGACCGTTCACCGTGTCAGTCCCGTCAGGGACGGCTGGGGGGCTGCCCCTTCCCCGGGGCTGGTCATCGGTCACCAGGCCAGTCCCGTCAGGGACGGCAGACTTCAGCTTGGAGACAATGACAAGCAATTGCATAAACCGGCGGTTCGATACCGGGGATGAAATCGAAGGCGTCAATGACCAGGTCGAACGGCCGCGCCCTTGCCGGACCGATCACCATGCCGGTCCGCTCAGGTGTGTAACCGGTTCGTACGGCCAAGATTTCGTCTGACTTGCTCCACTGCCAGTCTCGTAAGGACGGCAGGACTGATCGACAGGTCGGACGACCAGCGCAGGGCACCAAGCCAGTCCCGTCAGGGACGGCAGACTTCAGCCCGCCACGTCAGTGGCGGG
>MVZB01000180.1 GCA_002068205.1 candidate division BRC1 bacterium ADurb.BinA292 | reverse complement strand
AAATTCCACCCGTCCCGGCTGATGCCGAGGACGACGAGCCGCCGGTCGCCGAAGATCGGATTGCCCACATACCAGATCGATCCATCGGGGAACACCCCGAACTCCTTGTTCGAACCATTGTCCGGAAAATCCGGCTGCGGCAACAGCGGCGTCCAGGTTTGCCCCCGATCATAGCTTGCCGCATGGAAGATATGGAAGCCGCTCCGCGAGATGTAGTGCAGCGCGCCGTCGGGACCCTCGTATCCGGCCGGTTCGCCCACATCGGCGCACGGGCTCACATCAATTCGTCCGTTGCTCCAGCCCGACATGCCGCTTGGATCCGATGTGAAATTCACGACCGCTTGATAGCCCGCAATGTCGTCCTCCCGGGATACGGCCGGCCGGCCGACATCCACCGTCATCAGCCGACCGTCGGAGAGTCGGGCATGATGATGATTGGAGAGATAATTGAACAGCTCGGCGTTGTTCTCATCCTTGGGCACGGTCTTCCAGTGGATGCCGTCTTCCGTCGTCGAATAATGCTCAAACTGCCAGACGGTGAGGGCGTCCTCGGTGGCGTGCATGTGCCGCGGCGTAGAGGGCAGCCAGACCCGCGGGGACCAATGCTCGAAATCCGCGGAGGAGGTGACAAAGCCCCCATAATAAAAACTGTGTTCGCCCCGCTGCCCCGTGTGCCATGAGACGTAGAGCCGGTCCTTGAACCAATGGGCAATGACATTGTGGTTGTAGCACAGATCCCGATGCGAATTCGGGTAGAAGACCATCCGCGTATCGGTTTGAAGCCTGGGCAGGCGTGATTTCGCCGCCCTGAAGAATGAAACATGGCTTCCATCGTCATCGGGATGGGTGGCCAACTGGTAAGGAACGTTGAGCGTCAGCTTGCGGTCAACGGCCGGCGCCTCGGGACGCTCATCGCCCCCTTCCAGGAGCTGAAAATAGGAGGTTCTGAATTCCCCGGTGAACGACGACTCGGCGACGGCATCGATCAATCCATCAAACCCCATCCCTTGCCCGCCGTACTGGGCACGCACGCTTAAACCGATCCCGCGAAAGATCGGGAATTCGTTCGCCGCGGCCGCAAAATGGAGGCTCTTGGAGAGCTTCCCGTCCACGTAGATATAAAGCGCCTCGCGGTCGGCTTCATGGACCAGCGCCAGATGATGGAATTCCTCGCCGGGTTCGACCAGGTCCGCCCCGCGCAGGTAGTAGTGCCCCGGGCCCGAACGCGGACGGAACGGCCCGATGGTCGGTTCAATCCGCGCGTAGGGCAGTTGATACACCGCTCCCGCCGCGCCGCCGAACGCACCGATGCCGAAAAAGCGGATCTGTCCCGGCGGCCGATCGTCCCAGTCATTCAGGCTGATCAATCGGGCCTCCGACGCCTGGGGGGCGGTGGGCCGGACGATCGCCTCCAGCACCCGCGAGGCGCGCCCCTCAACCCGGTGCTCGAAGAGCAGCCCATCCCCCGATCCATCCCGCGATGCAACTTGAAGCACGCCCCGCCCTTCGCTGCGCAGCAGCTTCAGTTGCCCACTCTGGTTCACGGCTGCGATCCCGTCGCCTTGCGGCGCGATCTCCCCCGCGGCCTGACTCGGCAGATAGCGGCCATCCGCGCTCAGACTTCCTTCCTCAAAATTGAGCAGCCACTCTGGCCGGACGCCATCCGGTTCGGCATCCACCGCGGCGCCTTCATCTTCGCTCTCAGGCGGAGCGGAAAGCCCCGGGTGCGGCCCAGGGGCCCCCGCCAGGCGCGGCCGCCCCGCCTCGTCCGTCCGCGTCAGCGCGTCCAGTTCGATGACCGCAACCTCGATTCGCTCTCGGCAGACGCTGTAGACCACATACAGCTTCCCGTCATGGACCGCCGCGGAGACCCCTTCATACCCGGGCTGGAAGTTCTTGTACGGCGACGGGAAGCGGGGCGCTACCCGCTCCCAGCGGACAAGGTAGCTGTCGTCGAACCGCCAGCCATCCGCGCTCAGCGACAGGACCAGTTGCGACCGGCTGGCCGGATATGGGTTCCCCACGTAGAACGTCGCTCCATCCGGCAGCGCGCCGAATACCTTGTAGCTCGGGGCGTCGGGGAAATCCGGTTGCGGCAGCAGCGGGGTCCAGCTTGCCCCGCCGTCCGCGCTCGAGGCATGCCAGAGGCGCGGTCCGCAGCGCGAGACGTAATGCAGAACCCCATCGGGCCCCAACCAGCCCGCGGCGTCGCCCGGCAACGGGGATTCCGAACAATCGATCAGCCCGCCCGTCCAACTCGCGGGGTCGATCGGACTGGCGGAGACCGGCGCACAGAGCCAAGCCCCCTGGTCGTCGGCGGCGGACCCCGAACTCCGCACGCTGACCGGCGCCAGCCAGCGCCCGTCCGGCAATTGCACGAAGGGATGCCCGGCGCCGCGTTCCATCGCCCGCGCGTCCAGATACGACGACGGATCGACCGGCGCATCGGTGTCCGGATCGGTCAACGGCTCATGGCCCCCGAGGTCCGTCCGGTAGCCCACCGCCGCGATGTCCCCGGCAAACCGATGGCGGCGCTCCGCGGGCGTCTCCCAGCTCTCGCCGTCGCGTGTCACGTGGATCCCGCCCTCGGCATCCCAGAGATAGAGCGCGTCGTCCTGCACGAACAGGTTGCGCGGCAGGCCGGGCAGGTGGCTGGGCGCCGACCACTGCTCGAGATCGGATGAGGATGCGATCATCCCCGTGGCCGGATCCAGTTCGGTGCGGTCGGCGGCATGCCAGGCGACGTAGCAGCGCCCCTTGAAAAACGCGATCAACGGCCCATGGTGGTATGTCGGCTCGTCCCAGCCCGCTGGTTCATGAACGATCGTCCGCCGGTTGGGCACGCGGTCGAGCTCTTCCACCCGGAGCGGAACGTCCAGCTCGATCGCGCGGAACGCGGCGGGGGCGGGGTCGGTGTCCCGGACATCCGTCAATTGAAAGTATTCGGTTTTGAACGGCCCTTCGAACGTCGATTCGGCCACCGCATCTATCCGGCCGGAAAACCCGTGGATCGGCCGTCCCGTCATCGCGTCGCCCGACAGGCCGATCGCGCGATACATGGCGAATTCATGATCGTCCCCCTGCATCGGCGTCGCGCGCGCGAGCTTGCCATCCACATACAGATAGATGGTTTGTTGAACGTGGTCGTAGACGACGGCAACGTGGTGAAACTGGCCGTCGGCCGCAATGCTCCGCGTGTCGCGCACGAAGCGGTGCATCGAATCCAGTTCCTCGGCTACGGGATAGAAGTCGAAGGCGTTGGGCGCGCGCAGTTCAACGGCCGCATGACCCAGCTGGTCGATCCCCAGGGCAACAATCTGCCCCGGGGGGCGCATGCGCCAGTCGTTGGAACTGATAATCCGGGCGAGCTGTTCCCGCGGGGCCTCACCGACCGAGACAATCGCCTCCAGGACGCGCGAGGGTTGCCCCTCCAAAAAATGCTCAAACACGAGCCCGTCGCCCGCCTCTTCCGCGCCCGACAGCTCCAGCACCTTCCGGCCATCGGCCAGCGTGACGAATCCGAGCTTGCCGCTGTTGTTGAGGATGTGAATTCCGCCCGAATCCCAGCTGCCGTAGTACGGCCGGACCCGCGGATCCGGGATCAGGTCGCCCGGCTGAATCATGTTCGGGGGGCGTTCGCCAACCGTCGGATCGGGCTCGTAATATTTGGCGGCGGCATCGGCTCCCGCCCCGTCAAAGTTGAGCAGCCATTGCAGTTGGACGGGTTCGTCGGCGAACGCCACGCTCGCGGCGACGCAGTAACCAATCAGGGCCGTCAGAAAAGGTTTCATCAGCCTCGCAACTTCCTTGAGTTTTCGATCGCGCGGAACGGCGCGGACGGGCTCGTCCTCACGCATGGGGACGCCCGCCGGGTGTTGGTTCGCTTTGAACCTGACGCGGGACTCGGTTCCCCGGAAATCTCCCTGAACGTGGTCAAATGGAGATCAAGTTCGACGATTCGAGCGATCTTACATTCCGAGAGCGTTATGCAGGGTTAAAACGGCGCGGTCAACAAAGATCAGACATTATGCGGCAGATCGGCCGATAAAGATGACGTTACTCTGAACTTCTCTCTTTTCGATCCCGATTCCGGTTGCTCCGCGTCTCCGTGTCTCCGCGTGCGATTAATGTTCCGTTAGGTGCTCCGCCCGCCGCGGCGCGCTTTCCTCTCTCCCACGGCCTTACCTCCGATGTGATCGGCTTGACGCCATATATCATATGACATACTCTGGTGGCATCGGTGCTCTCCGTCGAACCCCATCGCCGTTCCATCGACCATCAAACCCAAGGAGCTCTCCGATGCGCAAACGGCTACTGGCTTGCGCCATCCTCCTGCTGCTGGTCTGCTCAGGGGCCACGGCCTTGATGATCGATGACTTTGACGGCGCCGTCTGGAATGCCGACGGCCACTGGCGGCCGGACAACATCATTCAGAACAGCGGCTTGCTCGACACCATCACCTTCGATCAAGCGCTCGACGCCGAGCATCTGGTCGTCGACTACTTCAACGACGGCAGCGGAAGCCAGACGACGCTCGTGCTGCGCGACGACGTGTCGCTGCCGGTGGGCAACTGGGTCCAACTCGATGTCGCGGTCACCAACGGCCCCCAATCGATCAACATCCGCGCCGGCCTTGCGCTGGCGTCCAGCCTCGGCCGCAATGCCCCGGCCAAAGGGGGCATCGACCGCGCCAACACGCTGCTGTGGGGGCTGCGCCAGGATGGGCTGGGGCGCGCCCACGCCTATGGCGCCGGCGGCGCGGAATTCGGCGACGCCACCGGCCCGATTGCCGGCTATGCCAACGGTAAGTGGTTCACCTTGGCCATTCGCCGCGCCGACGCCACGCGATTCGAGCTGTATCAGGCCCCGACCGGCCAGCCCCTCCAGCTCATCGCCACGATCAACTTCAGCGGAAGCACCGGCGCCGGCGAATCCCCGCCCACCATCCCCGGCCTTCTGCTCGACAACGGCCTGACCTCCTTCATCGCCCTCTTCGACAATTTTGAGATCGGCGACGACTGGCCTCCGCCCATCCGCGACCCGCGACCGATCGCCACGCCGGTGCCGACCCCCCCGCCCGACGTCCCCGACGACGAGATCGCCCTCCTGCTGCCGACCAACATCATGGACCTCCCCCGCATCGAGAGCACCCGCCACACCGTGCATCTGCCCGCCGGCGCCGCCGACTATACCTACCACCACAACGCGCTGCTCACACATTGGCGCGGCAGGTTCTACATGGCTTGGACGGCCACGCCCCAGAGCGAGTGCACCGACCCCTACGAGGCGTGGATTGCCTCGTCGCCGGATGGTGAATCCTGGACCGATCCGATTAACGCCGGCGTCGCTTCGGGCGGCGATCCGATCTACGCGCAATACATGCGCGACCGTTTCGGCCTGTCGCAACAGAGCCCGTTGACGGTTAATGCCGCCCCCCGCGGCTGGAACGCCACCCCCGACAAGCTCTATCTCTGGTCGCTGTCATGGACCGTCAGCGCCCGCGGACGCGACTGGGTCGGCCGCATCTGGTGGACCGACGACGGCGAAACCTGGCACGAAATCGCGCCGACCGAACTCGACCGGCTCGAGCGCGAGGATGGACTCCGCGTCCGGGGTTCCGCCAGCAACAAGAGCTTCATCCCCCTCAGCGATGGTCGGCTGATGGCGGCCGCCATGGAGGGCGTCTTTCAGAACGGCAAACAGCTTTGCACTCCCATCACCGACGATCCCTCCGGTCTGACCGGCTGGACTGGCGGCTGGATCGACACGAGCGACTGTCCCGACGTCGGCGAGCCCAACGGCTGGGAAGGCCCCGACGGCGTCCTCCACTACACCGTTCGGTTTGGCACGTTCGTGTGGCATGCCTTCAGCAACGACGGCGGCCAGACGTGGAGCAAGCTCAGACAGCAGCCCTTCTTCACCGACAACCCCGGTAACAAGCACTTCGGCACGCTCCCCGACGGCCGCATCTTCTACCTCGGCGGACCCATTCCCGGCAGCCGGATGCAACTCGTTCTCGGCATCAGCGCCGACGGCTGGATCTTCGACCAGAACTACCTGGTCCGCTGGGAGCAGATCCAGCCGATCTGGTATTCACAGTGCAAGAGCGAGGATCGGCCCGGCTACGAATACCCGGCCCTGCTGTATCACGACGGCTATCTCTATGCCGCCTACAGCCGCACGCGCGATTACATCGAGGTGTCGAAGTTCAAAGCTTCGCAGGTGCTGAAAAATACCGTCGCTCGCAGATGGGGCGGATATCAGTAGGCCCGAAGCTCAGCGCGCGGCATTCCCCATATCGCAAGCTGCTTCAGGAATCCAGGTTCAGTGCAGGCGATTCGACTTGTTGCTCGGTCAGTCCGCGGGGCGGACGGCCGGAATAGAGCGCGGGTGACGGCCGTGGGCCGGAACCATGCGTCGCCGCCCCGACGAACCAAACCCCTGCAAGGGCTGGCCGGAACAGGTCTGAATCCGGCCCGTGACAAGTATTCAGCGCGTGGCAAGCTCCCGCCACAGCCCGCGGCGATAGTAGGCGCCCGGCATCAGCCAGATCGGCAGCGGCCGGCCCTCATGCCGCGCTTCGATCCAGCCCAGGCCGTCGCGGTAGGCGACCGGCCGGGCCCAGTCGAGCCGGAGCGCGCGGATGATCGCCAGCGCCGTCTCGCCGCCGAGGATGATCAGCAGATCCGGTCGCCGGCGGCTGACGGCCTCCTCGGTCCGCCGGACGAGTTTCGCCAGCACCGCTTCGGGTGAGGCGTCTTCCGCGGGCGAGTGCAGGATGCGTGGCGCGGCGGTCTGGACCCCTTCACTCGCCGGTGCGGCGCGGCGGCCGGTTTGCCCGAAGTCCTCGATCAGCGCCCGGCCCGAGGGTGATTTCGTCCCCACCACCACCAGCGTGTTGGGTGGAACCGTCCACTGCGGGGCGGGCGCGGGCGCGGGCGATCCCGACCAGCTGCGCAGCAATGCCAGCCCGAACGCCGCCGTCCCCGCCGCCAC
>MVZB01000179.1 GCA_002068205.1 candidate division BRC1 bacterium ADurb.BinA292 | reverse complement strand
ATTCGCGATACGGCCCGCCGCGCCGCGCGGCCGGCTCTCAATCGTAGAGCAGGCACGCCGCGAAGTGCCCCGGCCGATGCTCCTTCAGCTTGGGAACCACCTTGGCGCAGTGCTCCATCGCGCGGGGGCAGCGCGGATGAAACGGGCAGCCGCTGGGTGGATTGATCGGGCTCGGCACGTCCCCCTCGAGCACCAGCCGTTGCCGCCGCGTTTTCGGGTCCATCTTCGGCACCGCCTGCAGCAGCGCCTGCGTGTAGGGATGCAGCGGCTCGCCGAAAATCGCGTCCTTCGGCCCCAGTTCCACCATCCGCCCCAGATACATCACCGCCACGCGGTGGCTCATGTGGCCGACGACGCTCAGGTCGTGCGCGATGAACAGGTAGGCCAGCCCCAGCCGGGTGCGCAGTTCCTCCAGCAGGTTGATGATCTGGGCCTGGATTGAGACGTCGAGCGCCGAGACCGGCTCGTCGGCGATAATCAGTTCGGGCTCGACCGCCAGCGCGCGGGCGATGCCGACCCGCTGGCGCTGGCCGCCGCTCAGCTCGTGGGGGTAACGCCGGGCGGCGTCGGCCGGCAGCCCGCAGGCCTCGAGCAGCTCGGCCACGCGCGCGCGCCGGCGCCCGGCCGCCAGGCCATGGATCGTCAGCGCCTCGCCGATCGTCGCGCCGATGGTCATCCGCGGATTGAGCGAACTATAGGGATCCTGAAAGATCATCTGCATCCGCCGCCGGTAGGGCAGCCAGCGGCTGAGCGGCGTCTGCAGCAGGTCGGGCGAGTTGTCCAGGAAGACCTTGCCGGCGGTCGGTTCGATCAGCCGCAGGATCAGCCGGCCGGTGGTGGTCTTGCCGCAGCCGCTTTCGCCCACCAGCCCCAGGGTTTCTCCCCGGTGCAGATGGAAGCTGACGTTGTCGACGGCCTTGAGGTATTCCACGGGCGCGCGACGCCAGAAGCGGCCGCGCGCGCGGACGGGAAACAGCTTGCTCAGCCCCTCGACGCGCAACAGCGGCAGGTCGGGCCGCCGGTCGCGCGGCAGCTCCGTCACGGGGAGCGCGCTGCCGGGGCGATCCTCGAGACCCGCCGGCGATGTCATTCGCGGCCTCCGCGATCGTTGCGCCGCGCGTGGGCCGGCGCCGGGCCGGGCCGGTCGCCGTTGCCGTTGCGCCGCGCGACGCCGCGCGAGTTTTTCGGCCGCGCCTGCGCCGGTTTCCGCGCCCGGCTGGCGCGCGAGCGATGCGTCCCCTCGGCGCCCGGCAGCGCCACGTCCAGCACCTCCTGCGCCGTGCTGACAAAGTGGATCGTCAGCGCCTGGCGCACCTCGGCCGGCACGTCCACCAGGTCCTTTTCATTGCGCTGGGGCAGGATCAGCGTCTGAACCCCGCTGCGGTGCGCCGCCAGCACCTTCTCCTTGATGCCGCCGACGGGGAGCACCGCCCCCTTCAGCGTGATCTCGCCCGTCATCGCCAGCCGCTCGGCCACCGGCTGGCCGCGCAGCAGCGACGCCAGCGCCGTCATCATCGCCACGCCCGCCGACGGTCCATCCTTCGGGATCGCCCCCGCCGGCACGTGCACATGCAGATCCTGTTCGCTGAACTGCTCTTCCTTCAGACCGAACTGATCGGCGTGGGCGTGCAGGTAGGTCCGCGCCGCCTTGACCGATTCCTGCATCACATCGCCGAGCTTGCCGGTCAACGTCAGTTTGCCGCTGCCGCGCGTGGCCGTCGCCTCCAGGAACAGGATGTCGCCGCCGGTCGGCGTCCAGGCCAGGCCGACGACCACGCCCGGTTCGCGCGTCCGGTTGTCCAGCAGATCGCGCTCAAATCGCGCCGGTCCGAGGGCGTCGACGACGTGCCGCGCGTCGACCCGCACCTTGCGCCGCTTCTTTTCGGCGATCGCGCGCGCCGCCTTGCGGCAGATGTTGGTGATCTCCCGCTCCAGGTTGCGCAGCCCCGCCTCGCGCGTGTAGTTCTCGATGATCTGTTCCAGCGCGTCATCGTGGAACGTCACATGCCGGTCGGAGAGCCCCGAATTTTCCAGCGCGCGCGGGATCAGGTAGCGCCGGGCGATCTTGACCTTCTCGCGCAGCGTGTAGCCCGACAGCCGCAGCACCTCCATGCGATCGAGCAGCGGCCCCGGGATCGAATCGAGCGTGTTGGCCGTCGTGATGAACATCACGTTGGACAGGTCGAACGGCATGTCCAGGTAATGGTCGCTGAACGTGGAATTCTGCTCCGGATCGAGCACTTCGAGCAGCGCCGAGGCGGGGTCGCCGCGAAAGTCCATCCCCAGCTTGTCGATCTCATCCAGCATGAACACCGGGTTGTTCGAATCGGCTTCCTTCAGCGACTTGATGATCCGCCCCGGCATCGAGCCGATGTACGTGCGCCGGTGCCCGCGAATCTCGGCCTCGTCGCGCACGCCCCCCAGACTGATGCGCACGAAGCGGCGCCCCATCGCGCGCGCCACCGAGCGCCCCAGCGACGTCTTCCCCACGCCCGGCGGCCCCACCAGGCACAGGATCGGCCCGCGGATCGCCTTGCGCAGCTTGATCACCGCCAGATATTCCAGGATCCGATCCTTGACCTTCTCCAGATCGTAGTGGTCCTCGTCCAGGATCTGGCGCGCGTGCTCCAGGTCGATGTTGTCCTCGGTCCGTTTGTTCCACGGCAGGCTCACCAGCCAGTCCACATAGGTGCGGCTGACGGTGTATTCGGCGCTGGCGGGCGACATCGAGCGCAGCCGGCCGAGCTCCTTGGTGGCCGTCTTGAGTGCATATTCCGGCATCCCGGCGGCCTCGATCGCCTGCTCCACCTCGTCCAGTTCATTGCCGCCGTCCTCGCCCTCGCCCAGCTCGCGGCGAATCGCCTTGAGCTGCTCGCGCAGAAAGTAGTCGCGCTGCATCCGGTCGATGTTGGTCTTGACCTCGGTCTGGATCTTCGAGCCGATCCGCGCGATCTCCAGCTCGCGGTTCATGATCCGCTGCACCCGCAGCAGCCGCAGCTTGGTATCCAGAATCTCGAGGATCTCCTGCTGTTCGTGCAGCTTGAGGTTCAGATTGGAGGCGATCATGTCGGCCAGCCGGCCCGGATCCTCCACGTTGTTCGCCGCCGTGATCAGGTCGCCCGGCAGCGAATGGCTCGCCTCGACGATCTTGGTCAGGTGTTCGCGGACGAGGTTCTTCAGCGCCTGCGTTTCGTTGTCATCGACGGTCACTTCGCTCACCGGCTCGATCTTTACCCGCGGATACGGGCCGTCGGCCAGTTTCTCGACGACGCGCACGCGCTGCACGCCGTGAACCAGCAGCCGCAGCGTCCCGTCGGGGATCCGCAGCATCCGCAGGACCATCGCGACGGTGCCGATGTCGTTGATCGCGGCCAGCTCATCGGTCTCGGCCGGCGCGCTCTCCTCCCGCGGTTCGCCGTCGTCCCCGTCGGCCGCGGCGCCGTCGGCCGTCCGCGGCGCGAAGATCCCGATCATCCGCGTCCCCTGCACTACGTCGTCGATCTTCCGCATGTCCCGCTCCTCGGTGATCAGCAGCGGGGCGATCATGAACGGAAACAGGACGAACTGCGTGTTGACGAGCAGCGGGACTTCCTCCGGAATCTCGTGCTGGCTCTCCCGGATCGCCTGGGCCACGTCGCTCAAATCGGTTTTCTCACTCATTATCGACTACCTGCGCGTTGTTTGGGGGCGGAGCGGGCCCGGCCTTCAGCGCGGTCCCGCCTCCTCGATGATCCGGACCGACACTTCGGTCACCTGCGGGGCTTGTCGCGGCACTTCAATCGTCAGAAACCCGCGCTCGTACGTCGCCTTGATCTTTTTCTCATCGAGCGGAAACGAAAAGGCAAACAGCCGCTCGAAGCCGCCGTAGTGCACTTCCATCAGGTGGTAGTTGATCTTGCGGTGGGGGAGCTGGCGGTCGCGCCGCCCGCGGACGATCAGCAGTTCCCCCTGGGTAATGATGTTGAGCTGATTCTCATCCAGCCCGGCCACTTCCATCCGGATGATCGCCGCCTCCTCGGTTTCATAGATATCGGTCGGCGGATTCCAGACCCGCTGGCTCAGCGAGAACAGCGGGCGCTGCGAGGAGAAGAAATTGTCCAGCATCGACTGATAGCCCATCGCTCGCTCCTCCCGTGGGGGCCGCCAGGCTCGCGCGCGGCCGGTCAACCAGGCCCGGCCGATTCCGCATGCACCGCCGCCCACTGCGCGCAGCCGCCAGGCTCGCTTTGGCCGGTCAGGTCCAGTCCCATGATTATCCGGCTTCATCCGGCGGCGCGCAACCTTCGTCCCCTGGCGCCGCCCGCGCGCGGGACCAGGCGTGCGCAGGTACGCATACCCTCGCAACCGCCGGGCCATGTCGCCGCCCGTGTGCGCGGGACTTTGCCGTTCAGTCCGTCGGCGGGTGGATTTCGTGGATCAGCGCCTCGCGCGGGGGACCTTCGTCGGCGGTCGCCGGCGCGTTGACCGGCAGGGTGACGATGAACGTGGCGCCGCGGCCCGGCTCGCTCTCCACATCCACGTTGCCGCCATACATGCGCACGATGCTGTACGAGACGCACAGCCCCAGCCCGGTCCCCTTGTCGGGCGACTTGGTCGTGAAGAACGGATCGAAAATCCGATTGAGGTGTTCGGGGGCGATGCCCGTCCCCGAGTCGCTGACGCGGACGCGGACGAACAGCCGCTCCTCCCCTTCTTCCCACAGGCTGATCGCCGAGGTTCGCAGCAGCAGCCGCCCCCCCTCTTCCATCGCGTCCTGGGCATTGCGGATCAGATTGATCAGGACCTGGCGCAATAGGTCGCGCGAGGCGATCGGCCGCGGCAATTCATGCGCCAGTTCCCGCACGACCTCGATCCGGCTGCGTTCCAGATTGGGTTCCATCAGCGTCAGGATTTCGGCGATCAATTCATTCAGGTCGACCGGTTCGACCTTGTCCTCGGCGGGGCGGTGCAGGTCCAGCATCCGGCCGACCAGCCGGGCGATGCGGTCGACCTCCTCATTGATCGCCTCGATCGACTGCAGATTGGGGTCGGTGCGCCGCCGTCCCCCCTCGGCCGCGCGCAGATTGTTGCGCACGAGCTGCAGGTAATTCTTGATGATCCCCAGCGGGTTGTTGATCTCGTGCGCCAGATTGCCGGCGAGCCGCCCCGTGGCGAAATACTTCTCGGCCATGATCAGCTTGTGTGTCGCCGTCTCCAGCTCGCGCGTGCGGTCGTCGACCCGCCGCTCCAGCTCGGTGGCGAACTGCGAGATGCGCTTGAACAGCGCCCCCTGCTCGATCGCGATGGCGATCACCCCCGCCAGCGACGTCACGATGCCGGCCAGTTCCGCGTCGAACGCGTCCGGCCCGGTCGAGGCGATCGACAGCGTGCCGATTACCCTATCGCGCGCCGGCAGCGGCGCGATCAGGAACGACTGGAATCCTTCGTCGGCCAGCGCGCGCGATTCATGAAACTCCCCGCGCTGCGCCGGCCCGATCTCCGCATGCAGCGTCTCGCGCTCGCGCACCGCCCGGCCATGCAGCGACCGGTTGAGCGGGATCACGCCGCGTGGGAAATGGGCGATCAGGCCGGGCGGCCAGATGTGAATCACATTCAAATCCCCGCCGTCGCGGTCGTTCATCGTCAGCCACAGCGCGTCGAACGGGACCACCCGGCCCAGCTCGCGCACCAGGATCTCAAACAGACTGTCCAGGCTGTAGGCCTGGATGATCGCGTGGGTCATTTCGTTGGCGACGTGGATGTGCTCGGCGTGGCGGCGGCTCTCCTCGGCCCGCTCCTCCAGCGTGCGGTAGGTGCCGCGCAGGCGGGCGGCCATGGCGTTGAACGCGGCGGCCAGATCGCCGATCTCGTCCCGCCCGCTCGACGAAACGCGCACGTCCAGATCGCCCTGCGCCAGCCGTTCGGCCTGACGGCGCAGGTGCTTGATCGGGATGACCAGCCGGCGCGAGGCCAGCGCCGCGGCCCCCAGCGCCAGCAACACCAGCACCAGGCTGACGACGATCGACAACCAGAGCAGCGCGTCCAGCGGACCCAGGAACGGCGCCATGTCGTACTCGAGCAGAAAATTCCAGCCCGCCCCGAAACCGTCCTGCATCCGCCACTGGTCGAGCCGCTTGCTCGGGCTCGAGGCGATCAGCGAGTTGCCGCCTCCGTCCTCGACGATGAAGGGGTCGAGGGCCCCCGTCTCGGCCTGCTCGCGCAGCAGCCGCCGCTGGAGCCGGTCGATCAGGTCCGCGCTGACTGGCATCGTGGAATAAACCAGCAGCCCGCGGTCGGACAGGACGATCAGGTTCTCGGGCAAACCCAGCAGCCGGCGCCCCAATTCCTCCGTCAGCCGCCGGGCGTTGATCAGGAAGACCAGAAAGCCGCCGTCGGCCGTCGGGTGGACCAGCAGACCGTAGGTGTGCGGCTGGATCCCGCCCGGCTCGCCCAGTTGCAGGTCGAAGAAGGAGCCCGTCGGCAGCATCCGCGCGCGATACCGGTGGAGCAGGCGAAAGACATTGTCGGCCCGATCAAGCTGATCGGGGATCGGCGAACCCGCCACCGGGGGGGTCAGCAGGACCGGCGCCCCCTCGCGGTTGACCCGCACGACGGCCTCGACCATCGCCGTCAGGTCCGCCGGAACGCGGCCCGGAGCGAGCTCGTCCTCCGCGATCGCCCGTCGCACCCGTTCCGACAGCGCCATCAGGTTCTGGTCGAACTGTTCGGAGAGCGAGGCCGCCCGCTGGCGCAACTGATCGCCCAGGATTTGCTCCAGGCTCGCGCGCGAGCCGAGCATCATCAGGATGAGCAGCGCCGCTGCCGGGATCAGGCAGGCCGGCAGGACCAGCAGGAAGATCTTCTGCTCGATGGGGCGGTCGCGAAGCGGCATGATGCTGCCTGGGGTGGACCGGTGTCAGGACCGCGAGGCGCGACGGCCCGCCGACCCGGAGCAATGCGGCGGGCGGGGGCGGCCCGTTCCGGCCCGGCGTGGGGTAAGTCCTGAATCGAGAGTATTCTGCCATACAGCCCAAGGCGGGCCAAG
>MVZB01000178.1 GCA_002068205.1 candidate division BRC1 bacterium ADurb.BinA292 | reverse complement strand
CCGCCCGGCCCGAGCCAGGGACGACCCGCGTCTCCCTTTGGGAGCAGTTCTGCATCCTCGGGCGCGACCGGGGTTTCCGTAATTTCGAGGTCTCGTTCATGCTCTTCGGAGCAGGCAATCTGGCGCTCGCGACGATCTTCCCGCTCTATTTGAAAGCCGAGTTCAACGCCAGTTACGAGCAGGCCGCCACCGCCCTGCAGACCTTGCCGACGCTGATTACCTTCCTCATGCTCCCGGTCTGGGGGATGTGGCTCGACCGGAACAACCCGCTGGTGATGCGATTCCGGATCAACGTGCTGCTGATGCTCGTGCCGATCATCTATTACTTCTCGCGGTCGATGCCGGCGATCTACGGCGGCGTGCTGGTGACCGGGCTGATGCAGGGCGGCGGCATGCTGATCTGGATTCTGGGGGTGAATTACTACGCCCGCTCGCGCGACATCGCCCTTTACATGGGGCTGCACCAGTCGCTGACCGGGATGCGGGGGGTGACGATGCCCTTCATTGCCTACACGCTGGGGAGCTGGCTGGGTTATCGCCAGACGATGCTGGTGTGGGCGGCGATGATGGGGGCGGGCGCGCTGATCCTGCAGCGCGAGATCGGGCGCGAGCGACGATTGGGAATTCTACGGAATTTCGAGGAGCGTGAGGCGCAGCATCAGCAGGCCGACGCGCGCGAGGCGGACGCCGGGAAATCTCGTCCGGTTTCGCCCGATGAGGAGGCATCCGGGGACGACGCGCCGTTCGGCCGCTGAGACCGGCGCGGCGCCCCCCGGTGCGCCTGATGGCTTCCTTCGCAAAACACGAAGCACTGTATTTATTTGAGTTAACCCGTTCATGGCGCCGCATCGCGACCGGTCTGCCCGTCGGCCGGCCGCCCGCCGTTCCCAATGAGCCCTTGACTTTCGGACGATGGATTCTATCCTAACGGAAGGATGTTGTGCCCGCGGTCCGGGGGATCCGCGGCTACGCCTTCGCCAGTCATCTTTTCCTCCCCCTTGACCAGGCCGAACCCGCGCAGCGTGACCCCCGCGCCATCGCCGAGATCAGCCGCCGCAGGGGTCCAAACCTAGCACCGAGCGCGTTCATGATGGAGCAAACACAGACCGGTCATCGAGCCACCGTGACCATCCCCAATTCGCTGGGGCTGCACCTGCGGCCAGCTTCGCAACTGGTCAAAATTGCCAGCAAATACGAAAAGTGCGACGTCTTCCTGACCAAGGACGGCCAGTCGATCAACGCCAAGAGCATCATGGGCGTGATCATGCTCGCGGCCGAGCAGGGCAGCGAGTTGATCCTGGAAGCCAATGGGGAAGGGTCCGAAGAAGCCATCCGCGAACTGGTTGCGCTGATCGAGAGCGGCTTCGGTGAGACCTGAGGCGCCGCCGCCGGCGCGCCCCCGTTTGAACTCGTCTCCCTCCCCCCACCGCCTGCGCGGTCCGGCTTTTCTTTTTGTCCGTTTATCCCTATAATGCTCCCTTCATGACCCCCACGGCACCCAAGCCCGCCTCACGCACCTACCAGGGAATCGCGGTCTCGCCCGGGATCTACATCGGGAAGATCCATGTCTACGATCCCGTGCAGACGGTGGTGCCGCACCACCTGGTGTCGGCCCGCGCGATCGAAAATGAAAAGAAGCATCTGCGCGAGGCGCTGGCCAAGGCCAAGGAGGAACTGCAGCGCTTGCGCGAACGCGTGCGCGACACGCTGGACGAAGCGCACGCCTCGATCTTCGACCCGCAGTTGATGATCCTGGAAGATCCCGCCGTCGTCGACAGCGCGGTCGAGCGCATCGAGAAGAACCAGGAGAACGCGTCGCGCGCGTTCATGACGATCATCCGCCAGTTCGTCGACAAGTTCTCCTCGGTCGGCGACCCCTACCTGGCCTCGCGCAATTCCGACATTCTGGATGTCGGCAACCGGGTCTGCCAGCACCTCGCGCAGGTGCAGCCGGAAAGCTCCAGCGCCCTGCAGTTCGACAGCGAGGTGATCGTGCTGGCGCGCGACCTGAGCCCGTCGGACACGGCGCAGATGGACCAGTTGCACGTCAAGGGGTTCGCCACGGAGCTGGGCGGGCCGACGTCGCACACGGCGATCCTGGCCAAGGCGCTGGAAATCCCGGCCGTCGTCGGGCTGGGGCCGTTCCTCGCCGGGTTGAAGACCGGCACGCAGACGATTATCGACGGCTATGAGGGGACGATCACGATCGACCCGTCGCCGCGCGAGATCGCGCGCGCCCGCCAGCGGCGCAAGAAGCACCTCGTCCACGAACGCTACCTGCAGAAGCTCAAGCACCTCCCCGCCGAGACGATTGACGGCTACCGGGTGGATCTGGCGGCGAACGTCGAGCTGCCGATCGAGATCCCCCACGTTCTGGCCCACGGCGCCGAGGGGATCGGGCTCTTCCGGACCGAGTTTCAATATCTGGAAAACGACCGCCTGCCGGGCGAGGAGGAACTCTTCGAGGTCTACCGCAAGGTCGTGGAGGTGATGGACCCGCATCCGGTGATCTTCCGGACGATCGACCTGGGCGGGGACAAATTCCTGGGGGCGCTGCAGACGGGGCGGGAGCTCAATCCGTTCCTCGGCCTGCGGGCGATTCGGCTCTGCCTGGCGCATCCGGAGGTTTTCCGGACGCAGTTGCGCGCGATCCTGCGCGCCTCGGCCCATGGCAGCGCGCGCATCATGTTCCCGATGATCTCCAACGTCGCCGAGGTGCGCCAGGCGCGCGAGATGCTCGACGAGGTGGCCGCCGACCTGCGCCGCGAGCGGATCCCGTTCGACGAGGAAATCCAGATCGGCGTGATGATCGAAATCCCCTCGGCGGCGATCACGGCGGACCAACTGGCCCGCGAGGTCGATTTCTTCTCCATCGGCACCAACGATCTGATCCAGTACACGCTGGCCGTGGACCGCGGCAACGAACAGGTGGCGCACCTGTATGAACCCTTCCACCCGGCGATCCTGCGGCTGATCCGCAACACGATCGACGCGGCGCAGCGCGAGGGAATCTGGGTCGGCCTGTGCGGTGAGATGTCGGCCAACCCGCTCTGCGCGCTGCTGCTGCTCGGGATGGGGATCGACGAGCTGTCAATGGGCGCGCTGGCGATTCCGGAGATTAAGCGCCTGATCCGCCAGGTCGAGTTGACCGACGCGCGGCGACTGGTCGAGGAAGTCTATTCGCTGCGGACGGCGGAAGAAATCCGTGAGCATGTGCTGCAGGCCTACCGCGGCCTGCAACGCAAACGCGCGCGCGCCGGCGGCATGCTGCGCGCGATCTAGGGCATCAACGCGCGGTCAGTTTCGGTTCGCTCTGCAGTTCGAATTCGCGATGGATCGCCTGCACGGCGCGATCGACGTCGGCGCGGGCGATGACGACCGAAATCTTGATCTCCGACGTCGAGATCATCTGGATGTTGATGTTTTCCTTGGCCAGCGCGCCGAACATCGTCGCGGCAATGCCGCCGTGACTGCGCATCCCCACCCCCACGATCGACACCTTGCCCACTGCGTCGTCGGTGCGGATCCCCTCGGCGCCGTATTCCTTCACGAACTGCTCGGCGACGTCGCGCGCGTTCTGGAAATCCTCCTTGCCGACCGTGAACGAGATATCGCTCAGACCCCGGTGGCTGATGTTCTGCACGATGATGTCGATATTGACGTTCGCCTCGCCGATCTTGCTGAACAGCTTGGCCGCCATGCCGGGCTGGTCCGGCACGCCGAGAATCGTGATCTTGTATTCGTCGCGGTTGTAGGCGACGCCGCTGACGACGATGTCTTCCATGTTCGTATACTCCTTGACGACCAGCGTGCCGGGGTTCTGGGAGAAGGTGCTCAGCACCTGTAACGGGACGTTGTGATTGCGGGCCAGTTCGACCGACCGGTTGTGCAGGACCTTGGCGCCCAGGCTCGCCAGCTCGAGCATCTCATCGAACGTGATCGTGGCGAGCTTGCGCGCGTCGGGAACGATCCGCGGGTCGGTCGTGTAGACCCCGTCGACGTCGGTATAGATGTCGCAGCGGTCGGCGTGCAGCGCGGCGGCCAGCGCCACGTCGGTCGTGTCGGACCCGCCGCGCCCCAGCGTCGTGATCTGCCCGGACTGGGTCAGCCCCTGGAAGCCGGCGACGATGACGATGTGCCCTTCGTCGAGTTTCTCCCGGAGCCGCGCCGTGTTGATGTCGCGGATGCGCGCCTTGCGATGAAACGGGTCGGTGATGATCCCCACCTGCGGGCCGGTCATCGAAATCGCCTTGCGCCCCATCGTCTGCAGGACCAGCGCCAGGATCGCGATCGAGATCTGCTCGCCGGTGGCCAGGACCATGTCCACTTCACGGGGGTTGGGGCGGTCGGTCACCTGCGCGATCAGGCTGAGCAGGTTGTCGGTCGTCTTGCCCATCGCGGAGACGACGACGACCACCTGATTGCCGCGGTCGCATTCGGCGATGACGCGGCCGGCGACCAGTTTCATCTTGTCGACGTCGGCGACCGACGAGCCGCCGAATTTCTGAACGATCAGGCCCACGAACGGAAATACCTCGGTGGGGGGGATGGGCGACGTCGCGCCGTGGCTCAGCCGGCCGTGAGCGTCGGATAAACGGGCAACATTCTACCGCGCCTGCGCGGCGTTTCAAGCAATCCTTTGTTGCCGGCCCAAACCGGCCGGTTTCGACTCGATCAACCGGACCCACCAAGGCCCTGAACGGGGCGGCCGGAGCGGCCGGCGAGAACGGACGGCTCCCCCTGCGCGCCTTCCCCCGGATCAGGCCAACAGCGGATCGGCCAGCACCTGTTCCTCGGCCTCGCGGGTGAACTGATGGGTGTAAAGATCATGATAATGTCCGCGCGCCGCGAGCAGTTGCTCGTGCGTTCCCTGCTCGGCGATCCGGCCTTTTTCGATCACCAGAATGCAGTCGGCTCGGCGGATCGTGGAGAGCCGGTGCGCGATGACGAAGCTCGTGCGGTTGCTCAGCACCCGTTCGATCCCGGCCTGGATCAACCGCTCGGTTTCGGTGTCGATCGACGACGTGGCCTCGTCCATCACGAACACCTGCGGATCGGCCAGGATCGCGCGCGCGAACGAGATGAGCTGCTTCTGGCCGGTGGAGAGGTTGACGCCCCCTTCGCCGACCTGTGCCCCGTAGCCCCCGGGCATCGCCATGATGAACTTGTGGGCGTTGACCAGCTGGGCCGCCCGCACGATCTCCTCGTCGCTGGCCTCCAGCCGGCCATAGGCGATGTTCTCGCGGATCGTCCCGCTGAACAGATGTGGTGATTGCAGGACGATCCCCAGATTGGATTGCAGCCAGTGCAGGCTGCGGCGGCGGTAATCGATCCCGTTGATCAGGATCTCGCCGGCGGTCGGCTCATAAAACCGGCACAGCAGGCTGATGATCGTCGACTTGCCGCCGCCGGTCGGACCGACCAGCGCGATCGTCTGCCCCGCCTGCACCTGGAAGTTGAAGTCATCCAGCACCGGGTGAACCTTGATGACCTCCCGTTCGCCGGCCGAGGCGTCGTCGGCCCCCATCGGCTTGCGTACGTTATAGGCGAACGAGACGCCGCGGAATTCGATCGTCTCGATGCGGTCGGGCAAGCCGTCGATCGCGCGGCCGGCGACCGGCGGCTGAGCGCCGGCGCGGGCGATCGCCGTGCGCACCTCGGCGCTGTCGCGAATTTCCGGCTCCGTATCGACCAGGCCGATGATCCGTTCGGCCGAGGCCTGCGCCATCTGCAGGTTGGTGAACAGGCGCGCCAGTTCCTGCACCGGCATGAAGAAATCGCGTGAGTAGCTGACGAACGCCACCAGCGTCCCGAGCGAGATGACGCCGGCCAGCACGTCGCGTCCGCCGAACCAGATCGCCAGCCCGGCCCCCGCGCTGCCGATCGTGATGACCAGCGGGAAATAGAGCGCCGACTGGACGGCATTGCGGATCGACGTGCGCCGCATCTCGCCGGCCAGGCTTGCAAACTCGCGCAGGCTCCCCTCCTCCCGCACCAGCGTCTTGGTTGTGCGCACCGCGCTGATCCCCTCATTGAACGACCCGGTCAGGCGCGAGTTGATCTTCCGCACCAGGCGCGAGCTGCGCAGGATGACGCGCTGGAAATGCAGGCTGATCCAGGCCAGCACCGGCACGACCGTAAACACGATCAGCGCCAGCTTCCAATTCAGATAGAACAGGATCACCGCGATGGCGGACATGAACGCCGTGCCCCAGGTCAGATCGAGCAGGCCCCACGCCAGCACGCTGGAAAGCCGCTCGCAGTCCGACGTCATACGGGCCATCAACCAGCCGACCGGCCGATGATCGTAGAATGAGAAGGAGAGCTCCTGCAGGCGGGCGAAACCGGCCCGGCGGATGTCGTGGCTGATGAAAGCGGAAAGCTTGCCGGCGAAACGGATAAAGATGAAAACGCAGACCACCAGCGTGATCGTGATGGCGGCGTACTGCAGCGCGTAACTGAACAGGGGGGCGTCGGGGCCGAACTCCACCAGGCCGTCGATCACGCGCTTGACCAGCAGATTGTAGAGCGATTCGGTGAGGCCGACGAGCAGCGCGATCGTCATCAGCCCGCCCACCAGCGGCCGGTACGGCCGGGCGAACTGCAGAATCCGCCACCAGAGCCGCGGATCGAGCCGTTTGTTGAATTCCTCTTCGCGGAACACGGTCTCAGACATGCGTCGGCGCCTCCGCTTGTGCATGAGCGGCCCGCGCCTCGGCGGCCGCGGCGGGCGGGTCGCCGGCGAGATCCTGCTGCAGCGACGTCTGGATGCTCCACAACCGACGGTAGAGTCCCTCCTGGTTGACCAGTTCGGCGTGCGAACCGGTTTGAATCACGCGGCCGTGATCCAGCACGAGGATCCGGTCGGCGTGCATCAGCGTCGAGAGGCGGTGCGCGATGAGGATCGTGGTCTTCCGCCCATGGCGGTCGGCCAGCGCCCGCAGGATCAGCCGTTCGGTGTGGGTGTCCACCGCGCTCAGCGCGTCGTCCAGGATCAGGATCGGCGGATCCTTGACGATCGCGCGGGCCAGCGCGACGCGCTGGCGCT
>MVZB01000177.1 GCA_002068205.1 candidate division BRC1 bacterium ADurb.BinA292 | reverse complement strand
GGGGGGGGCGGGTCGTCACTGGGCGGCGGAAGTTCCGGGGAAGGCGACATGGGATTCTGGCCGCGCGCGCCGGCGGTTCATGGGGCGCCGGGCGGCTGCGTCGCGGGGGAAGTGGTCAACGGATCCTGGGCGGCGGGCGCCGGGGGCGGGGCGAGGATCAACTCGTAAACCAGCGGCCCTAGTTCGGGGTCGGGCGGGCCGGTTACGCGCGCCCTAGCCTCCGATTCATTCTTGACCAGCATCACCAGCGGTTCAAACAAAAGCTGGAACGGGTCGGCCAGGACCAGATCAAAGGCGAGGGCCGGCGGCGGGGGCTGGCTCGTCGCGGCCGCGCGGCTCCGCCAGTGCTCCCAGACCAGGCTGCGCAGGCGTTCCACCTGCCGGCGGAAGGCGGGGTCGTCGAGCTGCGCGGGGTCGAACGTTCCGCGGGGCAGGACGGCGGCGATGTGGATCGTCTGGCCGTCATCGACGCGCCGGCGCAGGGTGTCGGTCGTCAACGCCTGCCGGCCGGCGGCGGCCGATTGCTGATGATATCGCTGCACCTGCTCCTCGAATTGACGGCGGGCGGGGTCGCTCGGATACTGCGCGGCCAGCACGACGTACGGGTCCAGGGGGCGCTCGCGCTCGAGGGCTTCGACCCGTTCCAGGTCGGCGTGCAGTTCCGGGTCGCTCAGGTGGCGCACCGGGCGGATCAGCAGCGCGGCGGTCGCGACCAGCCAGAAAATGAGGGTCATCTTCAGGTGGTTGCGCATGCGGGCGGAGGCCAGCGGATCGACCTCGGCGGCGAGCGCCTCGTGAAAGCCGGCGGGAACGGGATCGCGCGTGACGTAGGTGCCGGCCCACAGGTCGTGCCAGGCGCGCTTGCGGGGATGCATGGCGAGGCCGGCGGCGAGCGTGATGAAGTAGGTCATCGCCGCGATGTTGACGATCTGGAAGGCGATGAAGAACGCGGGCCGCGCTCCGAGCGGCAGGTTGAGCGCGAGCAGGCGGATCTCGACGAGGGGCAGGAACACCGGCAGCTTGAGCAGGGCGCGGCGGGCGGCCGCCGCGCTGGCGGGTTGACGCCCGGCGTCATCGACGACGCGCACGCCGAGCAGCTTCTTGCCCAGCGTCTGCCCCTGGCCCGAGACGCCGTCCATCAGCCAGAAGTAGAGGAAAACGAGGACCTGACCGAGCAGCGGGAGCCACGGCTTGGCGAGCGAGAGCGCGGGGCGCAGCGACTCGCTGATGAGGTAGGCGGCCGCACCCAGCACGAAGCAATCGGCCAGGAACGCGCCCGTTCGGGGCAGGAAACCGGAGAACGGCCGGCCTGGAGTCTCGGGTTGGAGGGGCGCCGCGGCCAGTTGGTCGGTCATGAGGCGGCCTGCGCGCCTTCGCGGAGGATGCGGCCGAGCGCGGCCAGGCAGGCCCGATTCTGCCGGGGCGTGCCGACGGAGATGCGCAGGCCGGTGGGCAGGCCGATGCCCGCCATCGGCCGCGTGACGATTCCGGCGCGCAGGAGGGCCTGGAAGACTTCGCGCCCATCGCGCCCGACATCGACCAGGATGAAGTTGGCCAGGCTGGGCCATTGCTTCAGGCCGAGCCGGTCGAAGCCCTGGCGGAGCTGGGCGAGGCCCTGGGCATTGGCGGCGGTGCTTCGGCGCAGGTGCGCGTGGTCGTCCAGCGCGGCGATCGCCGCCGCCTGGGAAACCCGCGTCGTGTTGAACGGCGGCCGGATCCGTTCCAGGTCGGTGACGATTTCGGGGCGGGCGACGGCGTAGCCGATGCGCAGACCGGCCAGGCCGTAGGCCTTGGAGAAGGTCCGCGTGACGACCAGATTGGGGAAGCGGCCGCGCAGCGCCAGACCGTCGGGGTAATCCGGATCGGCGGCGGCATACTCGAAGTAGGCCTGATCCAGAACGACGATGACGGAGGGGGGGATGGCGCGCAGGAAGCGCTCCAGCTCGCGCCGCGAAACCGACGTGCCGGTGGGATTGCCGGGCAGATCGAGGCAGACCATGGCGGTCTGGGGCGTGATGTGCCGGGCGAGCGCCCGCAAGTCGTGGCGCATGTCGCGCATCGGCGCCAGCCGGCAGGGGGCGCCGGCCAGTTCGGCGGCCATCCGGTAACGGACGAAGGCATAGTCGGAGGTAACCAGGTCGCGGCGCCGGTTCAGGTAGGCCAGCGCGAGGAAAACAATGATTTCGTCGGAACCGTTGCCCAGGATGAGTTCGGCGGGGGAGACGCCGAGTCGCTCGGCGAGCGCCTGCTTGAGGTAATAGGCCGAGCCGTCGGGGTAGAGATTCATTTCCCCGGCAATGGCGGCCATCGCCTTGAGTGCGCGCGGCGAGGGGCCGAGCGGGTTCTCGTTGGACGCGAGCTTGCAGACTTCGCTCAGGCCGAACTCGCGTTTGACTTCCTCGATCGGCTTGCCCGGCGGATAGGGCAGCAGGCGGCGCAGATGGCGATTGAGCGGCGGCGGCGTGGCGGAGCGGGCGGACATGGGGTCGGGGTCATCCTTTGCGGACAAGATGCAACCGGCGATTATTGGCGGGCGGGGAAGCAGTGTCAAACGCCGCGCGAGGGGCGCCTGGAAGCGACCGGCGCTTCCGCTTGCGGGCCGGGGTTGCTACGCTACGTTTTGAGTTGAACGGAGTCAGATCAAAGATGCAGCCGCCCGCCAATGCCAGGGAACGCTTTTCCAATCGCGTCGAGCACTATCTGGCGACGCGGCCGAAGTATCCCGACGCCCTGTACGATGTGCTGGCGCGCGAGACCGGGCTCGACGCCGACTGGACGATCGCCGACATCGGCTCGGGGACGGGCTTCCTGAGCGAGGTCTTCCTGCGCGCGGGCAACCGGGTGTTCTGCATCGAGCCGAACGAGCCGGTGCGCGCGGGGGGCGAACGTTACCTGCGCGGCAAGGGGGAGTTCCACAACGTGGCCGGGTCGGCCGAAGCGACGACGCTCGGCGACCGGTCCGTCGATCTGGTCGCGGCGGGGCAGGCGTTTCACTGGTTCGACGCCGGGGCCGCGCGCGCCGAGTGGCGGCGCATCCTGCGGGAGCCGGGCTGGGTGGCGCTGGTCTGGAACACGCGGCGGAACGACGGGTCGCCGTTCATGCGCGAGTATGAAGCGCTGCTGGCCGGGCTGGGCGATTACGCGAACGTGCGTCACCGCCATTTCGGCGACGAACGGATGGAGGCGCTCTTCGGCGCGCGGGGCTGGGTGCGCCATGCGATGCCGAACCGTCAGCAGCTCGATCGTGCGGGGTTGCGCGGCCGGCTGCTCTCCAGTTCCTACAGCCCGGCGCCGGGGAGCGAGGCCGCGGCGGCGGCGCTGGCGAAAGTGGATGCGCTGTTCGAGCGACACGCCGCGGACGGGATGGTGGAGCTGCTCTATGAGACGGAGCTCTACGTGGGCCGGGTGCGCTGAGGGCGCATGGCTGTGATCGGCGCGCTTGAAAATCCGGCCACCCCTTCCAGGGGTTTGAGGCGTCGGGCGGCGACGCAGGGTTCCGGCTTGCGGCCTCCCCCCTGCGCTTTATTCCAGCCGTCCGCTCCGCGGACTCATGGTGTCTGACGGGCGGCTGGGGTGAATGAAGGCGCCGCCGGAACTGTCGGCTATTGGGTGGCGCCAGATCTGAATGCGTGCGGTCGGAGAAAGACCGGCGAAGGCGCCGGTCCCACGCCGGCCGGCATCCCTGTTAGTCGGCGGGTTCGGGGTGGAGGGGGGCGGGTTTGCGCCAGCGGCTGGGCGGCCAGATAACGGCCGAAACGACGCCGCGGATTTCCTCGTAGCTCACCGGGCCGAAATTCAGGCTGTCCACGCTGTTGTTGCGGTTATCGCCCAGGACGAAGACGTGGTCCTCGGGCACCTTGAACCGGGTATCCTCCCAGGAGATGTGGTTGGAGGTGACCTGGGTGGAATACTCCTCCTTGCCGTTCAGATAGAGGATGCCGCCGCGCAGGACAATGCGGTCGCCGGGCATGCCGATGATGCGCTTGACCAGTTTGCCGCCCGGCTCCTCCGGATCGTTGAGGACGACGATGTCGTACTGGTCGGGGACGGCGTTGGCGTCCATCAGCAGGACGTCGCCGATGAGCAGCGTCGGTTCCATCGAGCCGGAGATGACCTTTTCGAAGCGGACCTTGCCCGAGGCGATCGCCAGATTGACGCCCATCAGGACCAGCAGGATCAGCAGGCCGACCATGACGCGGAGGCGGCGGCGCAGCCGCGGGGGGGAGTCGGCGAGGGGGGCGTGGGTCGGGGCAACGGTCATCGGTCGGCTCCGCGGGGGGAACGGGGGCGGGGGGAGCCCCGCATCTTTTTTCATCGGGTGATGAGCGGATGCGCTTGAGGACGAGGGCCGAGAGCCGGGAGCCGAATGCTGGGTAGGCCGTTGGGGGCGATGACGAGGACGGGGGAACGACGGGGGGGGACGGATATCAAGCCTTGGCCCGGCTGGGGGGTCGTGATAAGGTTTTGAGCGGGCGGGATCGGAATCAGCTCTCGGCGGACGGAATCAAGACCGACATGCAACGGGTGGCATCGATTGTTCTCGCCGGCGGGCGCGGGCCGGATTTCGGGCCGCTGTCGGAGCGCCGGACCAAAGCGGCGTTCCCGATCGCCGGGACCTACCGGATCATCGACTTCGTTCTCAGTAATCTATGCCTATCCGGCATCCGCCAGGTGGGGATCATCACGCAGTATCTGCCGGCGCCGCTGATGTCGCACATCGGCTCGGGCCGCTCGTGGGATTTCGACATGGCCGACCGCAGCCTCAAGTTCATGACCCCGTTTCTGGGCTACAGCGAAACGCGCTGGTTCAACGGCTCGGCCGACGCCATCGCCAAGAACATCAACCTGTTCGACCTGAATGAGATCGACCATCTGCTGATCCTCTCCGGCGAGCATGTCTACCAGATGGATTACCGCGAACTGCTGGAGTTCCACGTCCGGCAGCAGGCCGACGTGACGCTGGCCTGCGTCGACCTGCCGCCGTCGCGGCAGAATCCGCGCTTCGGGCATCTGGTGGTGAACGGCGAAGGGCGGGTGGTTTCGTTTGTCGAGAAGCCCGAGCGCAGCGTGGGATCGCTCGTCTCGATGGGGGTGTTCTGTTTCCGGCGCGATGTGCTGCTGCATCTGCTGGAAGCGGGCCGTCCCGACGAGGGGGAGGAGTTCACGCTGGCGGGCGACGTGCTGCAGCCGTTCGTCAAGCATCTGCGCGCCGTCGCCTGGACGTTCCGCCGGCCGTGGCACTACCTGGGCAATCTGCAGGAGTATCACGAGTTCCACATGCGACTGGCGCGGGGCGAGATCGAGCTGTTTGAGCGCGACTGGGAAGTGATGACGAATTTTTCGGACCGGACGCTGTCGTCGCGGTCACCGGCGTTCTTCGCCGCCGGGAGCCGGGCGCGCGACAGCATCATCTCGCCCGGCGCGGTGATCGAGGGGGTTGTCGAGAGCAGCGTGCTGTCGCCGGGGGTGTTCGTCGGGCGCGGCGCCGTCGTCCGCGATTCGATCATCCTGCACGACGTGCGGATCGAGGAAGGCGCGCGGCTTGAGCGGGTGATTGCGGACAAGGATGCGACGTTCGCGGGCGGCGCGCGCGTGGGCGTGCCCGACGTCGGCGCCGGGGGGCATCCGTTGACGATCATACCGAAAGGCCACCGCGTGGAGCCGGGGGAAACGATCCCGGCCGGGACGCGGTTTGACGAAGTGCTGCTGCCGTGACGGGGCGGACGCGCGGGGTGTAACCGTTTGCACATTTGGGGGATTGGGGGATGCAACGGGAATCCGCCGCGGACGTGTCGACTTTGTGTAACACGCCGTCCAACTCAAATTGATTCAGTTCTCCATAAACAGGCGAAGGGTGGCACGGGTTCTGCATTTCGGGTCATGCGGCGGCACGCGTCGCCGGCCCCAATCCCTCGCCAAGGATACGTCCGCTTCATGCTTCGACTGCTGTTTCCGTGCCTGATCGTCCTGACGGCCAACGCGTTCGCCGCGTCGTCGGCCCCCGCCCTGAGCCTCGGCGTCGAAACGCTGATCCAGGCCGGCGGGCCCGAGGGCGATGCGATTGAACTGGCGAATCGCTCCAGCCGCGGCGTGCGGATCAGTTCGGTGGTGATTGATTTCCAGTCCTCGCGCGGGGAGCTGATTGTTGACGCCGGCGCCGATGGGTTGGGGTCGGGCGAGTGGCGCGACGTCGTGGTCACGCACGCGGGCGACACGGGATTCACGGGGATCACGGGCAACGTCGGCGACAAGAGCCTGGACGGCGCCTCGCAGATCATTTTGGACTTCAGCGAGTTCGACGCCGGCGAGACGTTCCGGCTTACGCTCGATCTGGATCCGTTGGACCCGCGCAAGGGGGCGGCGGTGGACGGCGGATTGCTGGCCGACACGATGGTGACCGTCTATTTCGAGGGGGAGGATTTCGGGTTTGTCCGGCTGTTCGGTTCGTACGCGGAGATCGGCGCCGACGCGGCCGGGACGACGCTGTGCGACGAACGGCCCGACGCGCCGACCGTCCCCGAGCCGGCGACGTTCGGGCTGGTCGGCCTCGGGATGGCGGGGGTGGGCTGGTTTCGCCGGAAGAAACTGAGAAGATAGCGGATCACGAAAAACACGAATGAACACAAGAGAAGCAAGCACGAAGCTTCAATTTCGAAATTCGAAACAAATTCAAATCCTCGAATCCATCTACTGAAACAGGATAACGCGGCATCGCGCGGCCAACCGGGATCGAAGGCAAGATGCGGAATCGCGAAAGCGGTCAGAATCTCGGAGGGGTGGGCTGAGGCGCGTCCCAGGGATCCGCGCTGGGTTGCGCGCTCGACAATCGGCCGGGGGGTTTGCAGAATGGGGGCCGCCTGAATGCCAGATGCCGCGACGGAAGCGGTTCAGCCGGGTTGCCCGCCGCAATGCCCGATCACCGAGATCCCAACGCCGACCCACCGCCAAGTTCCCCCTGGGAGTCGTCGGAAGCCGAGCGGCCGGACGACGCCATCGAGTTTCGCGAACTTGGGCCGGAGTCGGCGCCGGCCGCGGGGCCGCCCGCGTCCGCGCCGGCCGACGACCGGGAGGAACCGGCATGGCGCCCGGCGGGCGC
>MVZB01000176.1 GCA_002068205.1 candidate division BRC1 bacterium ADurb.BinA292 | reverse complement strand
TATTTTGACCCCGCGACGATCCGCCGGACGGCGCGCAAATACAATTTCCAGACCGAATCGTCGTACCGCTTCGAGCGCGGAACCGACCGCGCGCGGCTGACACTGTCGCTCAATCGCGCGACCCAGCTCATTCACGAACTCGCCGGGGGCGAGGTGATCAAGAACATGCTGGACGCGCAGACGACCATCACCGACCCCGGCCCGATCGTCCTGGATGTCCGGCGGGTGAACCGGATCCTCGGGCTGGAACTGACCAGCACCGAGATCGCGGATTATCTGGTCAATCTGGGCTGCGAAATCCGGCGCGGCGACAAGGAATCGCTCGTGGTATCGATCCCGAGCCACCGGGTCGACATTTCGCGCGACATCGATCTGATCGAAGAGGTCGCCCGGCTTCACAATTACAACGAGATCCCGGCGACGATGCCCAAACTGATCCCGACGATCCGGCCGTGTGACCGGTTGGGCGAGCTCGCCACCCGGCTGAGCGATCTGCTTGTCGCGCTGGGCTTCTGCGAGGTGCTGCAATTCAGCTTTATTTCAGAGGCCGACGCCGCGGCGGGCGGCTTCAACATCGAGCGGCTGCCGCGCCTCGCCAACCCGCTGACCGCCGACCAGGCGCTGATGCGGCCGTCGCTGGCCACCGGCCTGCTGCGCGTGATCGCCGCCAACCAGAAGGTCGGCGAGGCCTCCCAGCTGCTGTTCGAGATCGGAAAGGCGTGGCGCGAGGATGCGCGCGCGGCCGACCCCGCCGGCGAGCGCCACGAACTGGCCCTGGCAGCGGCGGGACCGGTCCCCACCCACTGGGGCGCCCCGGCGCGCGAGTATGATTTCTACGACCTCAAGGGGGTCGTCGAGAATCTCTTTTCCTGGATCAACGGCCCGGCGCCCTCCTTCACGCACGACGCGGGCAACCCGCTGCTGCATCCGGGCCGCTCGGCGCGGATCGAATGGGACGGTCGGCCGGTCGGCGTGCTGGGGCAGGTGCACCCGCGCGCTGTGGCCCAGTTCGATCTGCGCGGCGACGCCGTCCTGGCGCTGATCGATCTGAGTCTGCTGGTGAGCCTCCTCGGCGAATCGGTGGTCCAGTTCAAGCCGATCCCGAAATTCCCCGGCAGTCTTCGCGATCTGGCGCTGGTGGTGGATGAGCAACTGCCGGCGGCGGAAATTTTGAGTCTGATTCACGAGGCCGGACGGCCGCTGGTGGATGAGGTGCAGGTCTTCGACCTCTACAGCGGCAGTCATGTCCCCGCGGGCAAGAAGAGCCTGGCTCTGCGGCTGCGGCTGCTCTCGCCGGAGAAAACCCTGACCGAGCAAGAGATCACCGAAACCATCGAACGGATCGTCCGCCGGCTTGAGCAGCAGTTTGGCGCGACGTTGCGCACCTGAAGCCGGCGATCGCCACCGCCCATGGAAGGGGGCAGCGTCATGGCCCGCCGAAAAAAAACCGAGCCCGAACCGGAACCGGAACTGATGCCCAGCTTTTCTCCGCGGATCATGCGCAGACGGCTGGAGGCGTTCCAGCGCGGAGTCCATCGGCTGATCGCCGAGCGCGGCTTGAACACCCAGGAGGAGATCCAGGCCTTCCTGGAACAGCACTCGACCGACGGCTCACTGGAACGGATGATCGACGAGCTGGAGCTGACGCCCGAGGAGGAAGCGCTGGAGCTGGTTTCCGAGGCGATGGAGTGCGAGGATCTGGACGAGATGCTGGACCTGTTGGATGCGGCGCTGGAAGCCGATCCGGAGTGCATCGAGGCGCTTTGTCTGCTGGCGCGGATCAATTGCGAGGAAGACTCGGAGGCGCTTGTCGATGCGCTGGAAGACATCGTCAAGCTGGGGGAGGAAAAACTGGGGGCCAAAATGTTCGAAGAGTGCCGCGGCCAGTTCTGGGGTCTGTTGGAAACGCGTCCCTACATGCGCGCCCGGCAGGAACTGATCACGGCGCTGGCGATCTGCGGGCGGTTCGAAGAGGCCGCGGCGCATGGCGAGGCGATGCTCGAACTCAACGAGGACGACAATCAGGGCATCCGCTCTGAGCTGCTGGTGCACTACCTGCTGCTGGGGAATCTGGAAGGGGTGCGCGCGCTGTTGAAGCGCTACGAGGAAGTGACCGCGGTCTTCGCCTGGGCCCACGTGTTCGAGCGCTTCCTGGCGGGAAACCTCGAGGAGGCGCGGTCCGCCATGACCGAGGCTCGCCGCGTCAATCCGTACGTTAAGGAATACATGACGGGGAAAGCCGCATTGCCCGACCTGCTGCCCGCCTATAGCACTCCGGGCGATCGCAGCGAGGCGATCGGCTGCGTGGCGATGCTGGGCCGCGTGCTGCTGCAGCGTCCCGAGCTCCACACCTGGCTCGTCAACTCCCTGAAGTAACGCGGCGGCGGCGTCCCCCGTCGGACGCGCCGGCGAATTCACCCGCTCATGCACCACCCCACCATCCGCACCCGCATCGCGCCCTCTCCCACCGGTGATCCGCACATCGGCACCGCCTATATTGCGCTCTTCAATTACGTTTTCGCCCGGCGTCACGGCGGGCGGTTTCTGTTGCGAATCGAGGATACGGACCGCGTCCGCTCCACGCCGGAGTCCGAACGGGCCATCCTGGCGGCGCTGCGCTGGATCGGCCTGGCCTGGGACGAAGGCCCCGACGTCGGCGGGCCGCACGGCCCCTATCGCCAGAGCGAACGGACCGAAATCTACCGCGCGCACTGCGAGCGGCTGATCGACAGCGGGCATGCCTATTACTGTTTCGCGACGCCCGAACAGCTCGACGCTTACCGGCGCGAGCGCCTGCAGGCCGGCAAGGCGACCGGCTACGACGGATCGTTCGGGATGTGGACGCGGGCCGAGGCGCGCGCGCGCATCGCCGCGGGCGATCCGCATGTGATCCGGCTGAAGGCCCCGGCCGAGGGAGAGTGCGTGATCCACGACCGCCTGCGCGGCGCGATCCGCATCCCGTGGGAAAACGTCGATCATCAGGTCCTGCTCAAGGCCGACGGCCATCCGACCTACCACCTGGCCAGCGTCGTCGACGACCATCTGATGGAGATCACCCACGTCATCCGCGGCGAGGAATGGATCAATTCCGCCCCCAAGCACAAGTTGCTCTACGAGGCGTTCGGCTGGGAGATGCCCGAGCTGATCCACATGCCGCTGCTGCGCAACCCCGACCGCAGCAAGCTGTCCAAACGCAAAAACCCGACGAGCATCGACTACTACCGTCAGGCGGGCTACCTGCCCGAGGCGCTGCTGAACTACCTGGGGCTGATGGCGTGGACGTATCCACCCGCGCCGGGGGAGACCGAGGGGCCGGAAATGTTCAGCCTGGAGGAGATGATCGCGGCGTTCGACATCGACCGGGTGAGCCTGGGCGGACCGATTTTCGATCCCCGGAAGCTCAACTGGCTGAACGGGCGCTACCTGCGCGAGAAGCATGACCCGGCGGCGCTGCTGGCGCGGCTGCGCGACTGGATGCTGAACGACGGGGTTTGGCTGCGCGCGCTGCCGCTGGTGCAGCCGCGCGCGGAGAAACTGAGCGACGTCGTGCCGATGACCGCGTTCCTGTTTGCCGACCGGCCGGCGTATGACCCGCACAGCTTGATCCAGAAAAAACTGGACGGCGACGCGGCGGCACGGCTGTTGCGCATTGCCCTGTGGGAACTGGAACGGGTGACGCCTTGGAACAAGGAGACGACCAAGGCGGCGATCAGCCGGATTGCCCAGATCGAGGGACTCAAGCTGCGCGAGCTGATGCCGGTGCTGTTTGTCGCGCTGACCGGCGCGCCGGCCTCGCTGCCGCTCTTCGACAGCATGGAGATTCTCGGCGCCGCGATGAGCCGCCGGCGCCTGGTTTACGCGCTCGAGGCGCTCGGCTCGATCGGCCATGAACTGAGCAGCAGGCAGCTCAAGGCGATCGAGCAGGAGTATCGCGAGAAATATCTGGAGCAGGGCAAGGGCGAGACGCAGGCCGCCGGCGACGGAGCGGATGGATCAGGGGCGGAAGGATAGACGACGGGGAATCTCGAGAGCCGAGGACGGAGACGAGCGACGTATTCTTGATTTAAGGAAGGCGCGCGATGGCGGCCACGCATCTGCATTTTGACTGCACGTTCGGGATCAGCGGCGACATGACCGTCGGCGCGCTGGTCGATCTGGGCGTCGCGCTCGAGGCGATCGCCGACCGGCTGCGCGACCTGCCGATCGGCCCGTTTCACTTGCGCGCGGAACCGCTGCTGCGCCAGGGGATTCGCGGCACGCGCGTCCATGTCGAGGTCGCCGAGGACGAAAAGCCGCACCGGCACCTGCGCCACGTGCTGGAAATCCTCGGAGCGGCCTCGCTGTCGGCGGCGGCGCGCCGGCGGGCCGAACTGGCCTATCGCCGGCTGGCCGAGGCCGAGGCCCACGTGCATGGCTCCACGGCCGACAAGATCCACTTCCACGAGGTGGGCGCCAAGGACGCGATCGTCGACGTCGCCGCCGCGATGGTGGCGGTCGAGCTGCTCGGCGCCGAGTCGTTCTCCGCCGGACCGATCTACGTCGGTTCGGGGACGATCCAGTGCCAACATGGCGTCATGCCGGTGCCGGCGCCGGCCACGGCGGAGTTGCTGCGCGCGCTGCCGCATGCCGCCGGGCCGTTTACCGGCGAGATGGTGACGCCGACGGGGGCCGCGATCCTGCGCGCGCTGCTGGAGGACGCGGGCGAGCCGCCGATCGGCGGACAGGGGGTGGAATCGCCGGCGCGGGTGGTTCAGCGGATCGGCTACGGCGCGGGGACGCGGGAACTGCCGGGGGCGTCCAATTACCTGCGCGTGCTGCTGTGCGAATCGCCGCGCGCCGCCGCCGGGGGCGAGGAGGGCGACGCCCTGCCGCTGCACCGCCACCAGATTGTGGTGCTGGAGACCGAAATCGACGACATGGCCCCCGAGACGGCCGGCTACGTGATGGAGCGGCTGCTGGCGCGCGAGGCGCTGGACGTTCAGTTTTCACCCGTCCAGATGAAGAAGAACCGGCCCGGCCTGCGCATCCGCGTGCTGTGCGAACCCAGACGCGAGGCGGCGCTGGTGGAATGCCTCGTGCGCGAGACCTCCACGTTCGGGGTGCGGCGCGAACTGACCGAGCGCTGGTGCCTCGCGCGGCGGATGGAGACCGTGGCGACGCGGCTGGGGCCGGTCGCGGTCAAGCTGGGACTGTGGGGCGAGCGCGTGATCAAGGCCAGTCCGGAATATGAAGCCTGCCGCGCGCTCGCCGAGCGGCACGGCGTCCCGCTGGCCGAGGTCTACGATTTGGCGCGCGCCGCGGCGGCGGAGCGGTGGGGCGCGGCCGGCGGGCCGAACCACGACGCATGAGCCCCGCGACCCGGAAGCGCCTCTATCTGCTCCTCGGATGCGTGGTGTCGGCGGCGGCGATCTGGTGGTCGACGCGCGGGGTGTCGTTCAGCCGCGTGGGGCGGGACTTCGCCCGCTATCAATATCTCTGGCTCATTCCGGGCCTGATCGCCTTTTACGTTTCGATGTATCTGCGTTGCATCCGCTGGGCGTTGCTGTTCCGGCCGCATCACGCGCTGACGGGGGCCGGGCTGTTCAGCCCGCTGATGATCGGCTTCGCGTTCAACTCGATCCTGCCGGCGCGCGTGGGCGAGTTTGTCCGCGTTTATCTGGTCGGCACGCGGCTCGGGCCGGGCATTCCGGCCGCCGCCGCCACCGTCGTTGTCGAGCGAATCTTCGACGGCCTGATGCTGCTGATTCTGCTGGTCGTCTGTCTGGCGCTGTTGCCGCCGCTGGACCCCGGCATCGCCATCCCGTGGGGCCAGTACACGCTTGATGCCGGGATGATCAACGGCGGCATCCGCACATTGATCCTCGGCAGTTCGGTGCTGCTGGCGGCGGTGGTCCTGTTTCTGTTGCCGCCGTTCCAACGGCTGATGATCGGCGCGGTGAGGCGCGTTCCGGGACTGCCGGAACGGGTGCGCGGGGCGGTCGAACGGATCATTCTGCGCTTCGCGCAGGGCTTTCACTCGATGAAGAACCCCTGGGTGCTGCTCCAGGTCGTTGCGCATTCGTTCGCGATCTGGGTGCTGGTGGGCGTCTCCAACATGGCGGTCGCCTACGGGTTCGGGCTGGAGATGAATCTGCTGGAGGCGACGGCGATCGTCGCGCTGATCGCGATCGCGATCCTGATTCCCGCGGCGCCGGGCTATTGGGGCCTCTACGAGGCGGGGGGAACGTTCAGCCTGCTGGTGCTGGGCGTGACGCGCAGCGAATCGACGGCGTTCGCCTATACGCTGATGACCCATCTGCTGCAGTATGTGCCGATTGTGGTGGTGGGCCTTTTGCTGGCGCTGCGCTGGCACGTGCGGCCGGTGGAGGCCGCGCAACCGTAACTTGCGTGCCCGGCCGGCGAAGGCGCCGGTCCCACATCGGCGCTCGGCTCTCGTGGTGTTGGTGATGTGGGGCTCAGTCGGGGCGGAAGTAGTAGCAGGCGTCGCAGTGACGCTCTTCGGCCTGGCAGCAGTGGTGAAAAATCTGGAACAGAGCCTGCTGCCGGCGCTCGGTGGTGAACAGGCCCGCGCCCGGGCCGGCCGTTCCGAACAGCCGCCGCGTCATGAATTGCGTGATGTGGTTGGGCGGCAGGGGCGGGATCAGGCCGTAGAGGCGGCGCGCGGCTTCCTCCAGTCGGTCGTTTTTCTCGTGCCGTGCGCGCAGCAGCGCCGCCGGCAGCAGGGCGTTGAACACGAGGGTCCGCGCCGTGGATTCGCCGATCAGGTCCATCGTGCGCGGCGACGGTTTGGCCGTGAACGAGTAGTGGGTTCCCCAGAAATGGCCTTCGCCGCTGACGCGGAACCAGTCGGTCAGCTCGGCGATGAGCGGATGGCGTCGGCGGCTGGGGCGTGCCTCGGCCAGCGAGGGGGCGGCCCGCTCGATCCGGTCGCACAGGTCGGCCAGCGGCATCTGCCCCTTGCGCATCGCGCGGGCCAGCAGCAGCGCCACGCCGGCCAGGCGGCGGACGGGGAAGTTGACCGGCCGAATCCCCTGAAACCAGCGGCGCGTGGGCGGGATTAGCCGGTCGCGCCAGTAGGGGGCGAAGCGTCCCCACAGGCGGGCGAGTGCGGCGGCGCGGTC
>MVZB01000175.1 GCA_002068205.1 candidate division BRC1 bacterium ADurb.BinA292 | reverse complement strand
CGTCCCGCTTCCCCGCAACGTCGTCCCGCGGCGTTCCAAGCCGGCCCGCGAGCGTTCAGGCCGCCGCGAGCGTGATGGCCTTGTAAACGTTTGAGCAAAAAGCCGTTGAATTCCCCCCGCCCCCGCGCTTACACTCCTCCCACGGGGTCAGGGACTCCGCTTTTCTCGCGCTGTGCATGCGTCCCACGCCCTCCCAGTTTGCGCTGCCCGAGGCCAGTTCTCATGTCGCGCCGCAAATCCAAAGTCACCATCAAAGACGTGGCCTTTGCGCTCGGGGTCAACCCCTCCACCGTCTCGCTGGTCATGAACGGGAGCCGCCGGATCAGCGCGCCAACCCGCGAGCGGGTGCTCAAGGTGGCCCGCGAGATGGGCTACATTCCCGACAAACGCGCCCAGGGGCTCCGCTTCCGCCGCACGCGCGTGCTGGGAATCATGGTCCCGGCGCTCAACGAGATCTACGTGCCGACCGTGGTCGACGGCGCCTACCGCACCGCGCGCAAGGCGGGCTACCAACTGCTGATCGTCTACTCCGGCCAGACGGCCGAGGAGGAGACCGACGCCACGATGCAGTTGCTGGCCGAAGGGGTCGACGGCGTCATGCTGATCGAACGGCGGCCGGACGCGTCGGGCCAGCCCACTGAGCACCCCGCCTATCACCTGCTGCTGGAGCACGGCGTGCCGACGGCGCTGCTGGGAACGGACTGCCCCGCCGGCTTCAACCAGGTGGATATCGCGATGCAGTCGTTCGTGCTGCAGATCATGGACGCGGTCCTGAGCCGCGGCCGGGGCGCCTCGCTCATCACCCGCCACAACGGATCGCTGGAGCGATTCATCAGCGAGAAGCAGGAGCAGGGGTTCCTCGAGGGGATGCGCAAGGCGGGCGTCGCCGATCCGACCCGGTTTATCTTCTCAAAGTGTGATCATCACGAACTGGTCGAACTGGGCCGCGTGGCGGGGCAATACCTGGTCGAGAATTTCGGTTTGCGCCAGGCGATCCTGACGGCCAACGACCTGATCGCCGAAGGGGTGCAGAATTACGTCATGGAGAACGGGATCCGGACCGGGGGAGACTTCACGTTTGTCAGCCTGAGCGATCTCCCCTACTCGCCCTACGGCCCGACGGCGTTCGCTTCGGCGATTGTGCCGATGGGGCAATGCGGCGAGTCGCTCGCCGAGCTGGTGATCGGCCAGATCAACGCGGGAAGCAACTGGACCCCGCGGCGCCGGCTGTTCCATCCATGCCCGGTCACGCGTCACCTGGAGCGCATGGACCTGTCGGAGGAGGAGAAGCGCGAGCTGTGGAATCGGCAGCATGAATACCGCAGCCGCGGTTTCTACCAGGAGTTCGTGCGAACCGAAAGCCCGGTGCGGGCCGAAAGCACCGCGCTGCCGGCCTGAGGGCGAAACCCTGAAGTTTTGATCTCGAAAACCACAAACAACACGAAAGAGCGCGAAACTCCGGCATGACTCACCGTAATTTTTCCCAGGTGGAGTATTTTCGCCAACTGGCGGCCGCCCATCGGCCGCGGCTGGCGTTCGACCGGGCCGGCTTGGATTTCACCGCCTGGCGCACGGCGTTGCTTGCCGAACTGCACACGCTGCTCGGTCCGACCCCCGCGAGCGCCGCGCTCAACCCCGAAATCGTCTGGGAGATCGAAGAGGACGGGCTGATCAAGCGCCGCGTGCTGCTCGATTTCGAGCCGGGGATGTCGGCCGCCGCGCTGGTTTACATCCCCCGCGCCGCGCTCGCCTCCCCCGCGCCGGCGATCCTCTGCTCGCACGGCCACGGCGCCTACGGCAAGGATTCGGTGATGGGCGTGGCGTCACTGAACGATCCGGCGCGCCAGCAGGAAATCCGCCGCCTCAACTATGATTACGGCCTGCAGATGGCGCGGCGCGGTTTCGTGACGATCGCGATCGACTACCGCGGATTCGGCGAGCGCGGCGACCCGGCGACCCCGCATGGCGCATCGTCATACGACGTGCCGTATCCCGGCCGCGACAAGTGCAACGTCCACTTCATCCGCGGCTCGATGCTGGGCTTCAACCTGCTCGCGCTCGATATTTTCGACGCGCGGCGCACGCTGGACTATCTGACCAGCCTGGAGTGCGTCGACGCCGCGCGCATCGGCGCGATGGGGCTGAGCTTCGGCGGCGTGATGACCACTTGGACGGCGCTGCTTGACGAGCGCATCCGCGCGGCCGCAATCCTGGCCTACAGCACGACGTTCCAGACCATGATCGCGACGGGCAACATCTGCGGCTCGCAGTATCTGCCGGGGCTGTATGCGCTGTGCGATCTCGCCGATCTGCAGGGAGCGATCGCGCCGCGGCCGCTGCTGGCCTCGTTCGGCACGATCGACTCGTGCTTCGCCATCGACGACGCGCTGGCGTGCGGACGCCGGGTCCGCGCGATCTACGCGGCGGCCGGCGCGGCCGAGCGCTATGTAGAAGAAATCCATGAAGGCGACCACGTCTTCTCCGGGCGCAAGCCGTTCGAGTTTTTCGACCGCCATCTGGGCCCCGCCGCCCCAGCGCCCGTCTGAACAACGCACACACCGCTTAAGGCATCCATCATGGCACCGCTTCGCATCGGCTACATCGGCGTCGGCATGCGCTCGCTGGGCTTCACCGATTTCATCAAACGCCATCCCGGGGAATTTGAGCTGGTGGCTGTCGCCGAGCTCAATCTCGACAAGGCGCGCGTCGTCCTCGATCACTTCCAGCTCGAGGCCGAGCTGATGGAGGACCACGAGGCCCTGACGGCGCGCGACGACCTCGACGCGGTGATGGTGCTGACGCCGGACTACGCCCACGCCGACCCCGCCATCTCGGCCATCCGCAACGGCAAGCATGTGTTCATCGAAAAACCGCTGGCGACGACGCTGGCCGATTGCGACCGCGTCATCGCGGCGGCCGAGGGGACCGCCACGGTCGTCTACATCGGGTTCAACATGCGCCACACGCCGGTTCACGAAAAAATCTTCAACCTGATCCGGTCGGGCGAACTGGGCCGGGTGACGACGATCGAAGCCAATGAGTGGTATAACGGCGGGAAGACCTACTTCCGGCGCTGGCATCGGCTGCGCCGCTTCGGCGGCGGCCTCTGGTTGACCAAGGCGTGCCACGACTTCGATCTGGTCACCTGGATCGCCGGCGGACGGCCCACCTCGATTTACGCCGTCGACAGCCTCTCCCACTACCGTCATCGCGCGGGGGTCGGCCCGCGCTGCCGCGACTGCGCGGAAAAGGCGACCTGCCCCGACTACTACGACATCAACAAACCCTATGAACACCCGCTGATGGAAACCTATCGCAACATGCAGTTGCAAATGGACCAGAGCGTGGAGTGGGCGCCGGACATCTGCCTGTGGAACTCAGCGAAGGATACGTTCGACAACGGCATGGCGATCCTGACCTATGACAACGACATCCGGGCAAGCTACACCGTGAACGTCCTCGGGGCGCGCACGACCCGGCAGATGAAAGTGGTCGGCACGCTCGCCATGGTCGAGGGCGACCTGGAGGAAGGGGTCGTCAAGTATTACCACCGGCATGATGAGGGCAGGAACTGGGTCTACGACCTGAACGCCGAAATCGAGGGGGGCCACGGCGGAGCCGATGAGCGGCTGATGCGCGACTTCCTCCACTGCTGCCGGACGGGGGCCGCGCCCCGCTCCGGTCTGGCCGAAGGCCGGCTGGCCGTGGAACTGTCGACGGCGGCGACGCGCTCGGCCGACCTCGGCCAGATCATCCATCTGAACGGCCGGAGCCCGCAAGCCGCCGGCGCGGCTATTCAAAACAACGCAGCAGCCCGTCCCCGCTGATCACCAGGATCTCGCCCAGCCCGTCGCCGTCCACATCGGCCACGGTCGGGGGCGAGAGCGGGGCGCCAAGTTCCACCCGCCACTTGATCGGATCCTCCGTGCCCGCCGGACCGCCCAGGGCGTAAAGCTCGCCCGCCTCCGTTCCAAAGATGAACTCATACAGTCCATCGCCATCGACGTCGGCCGTGCACACCTCGGTCGTGGGCGACGCCATCGGCACGCGCCATTGGATCGTCCCGTCGGCCCCGTCGTAACAGCGGAATTCTCCCTGGCAGACGCCGACCCCGATCTCGAGATGCCCGTCGCCATCGACGTCGGCCACGCCCTGGAACCGGCTGTCGACCAGGTTGCCGTAGAGTCCCTGATCGGCAAGCTCGTCCAGCCACAGCGGCCGGTCGGGCAACGTGGCGAGGGCGACGCCGTAATTGCTCCCCTGGCTGAACAGGTCGAGCCGCCCGTCGCCGTCAAAGTCGTCCAGGTAGGGGATGCTGTAGGCGCCCCAGCAATACCAGAAGCTCTTGTCGTAGCGATAGTCATACAGCAGCTTGCCGTCGATCCCCGAATTGATCACCCGCACTTCGGGGGTGTTGCTGATGATGTCGTCGCAGCCGTCGCCGTTGAAGTCGTAAACGACGGGATAGCCGCCGTAACCGTAGAAGCGTTCATCGGCGATGATGCTGCCGAACCACATGAACTGGCCGTTGGCCCCGTTCCACGTGGCGATCCGGGCATACTCGTTGTTGATCGTGAAGATCGGGTAATCGGCCTCGGGGCGCAGCGCGTATTCATTGAACGTCAGGCAGATGTCCTCGATGCCGTCGCCGGTGAAGTCGCCGTAGGTATACTGGTTGACCGTTTGCGGCGCGCCGGTGAAGACCGTCTCCCAGAGGGTCTGGTCGCGGGCGTCGAGCAGCCGCATGCGGCTGCCCGTCGGGTGTGGCAGCAGGTAGAGCCGCTCGTTCGTGCCGTCGCGATCGTAATCGTAGACCAGCAACAACTGGCCGGAGGTGTCCTCGCGCAGATCCGCGGGCGGCGCACCCGGCCGATCGCCCGCCGTCAGGATCAGCGTGCGCGTGGTGACTTCGGTGGCCAGGAGGATCTCGGGCCGCCCATCGCCGTCGATGTCGGCCACGCGGGGGCGGAAATTGCTCGGCCGCGCGTCATGCATCGGGGCGCCGCCGGGAACGGGGTTGGCCAGCATCCGCGTGGGGCCCAGCTGCGCCTCGGCGACGGCGAACTCGGCGCGCGTGCCATCGGGCTGGGTCAGCCGGATCGTGTTGCTCGCGGCGTCGACCACCTCGATCCGGGCGGGCGGCGGCGCCAGCGACTCCACCATCCGGGGCCGCTCGGGCGCCGCCAGCGGGGCGGCCGGTTCGCCGACGCCGGCCTCCGCGAACGAGTCGGTGGACAGGATTTCGTCGCGTTCGATCCGGCCGTCGGTCGCCGCGCGCTGATAGAAATGCCATTTCTGGTCGCCGGTCTCGTTGTATTTCAAGTAGACCACCTCCAGCTCGCCGTCGCCGTCGACGTCGCCGACGCGCTGCGGCTCAAACTTCAGGCGGATCAGGTCGCCGGGGCCGTAGCGGCGATGGCCCAGCTTGCCCGGCACCTTCCAGCGCAGCGTGGTGGCGGTCGTGTCCAGGTCGATCATCTCAACCTGCTGCACCGAGCCGTCGCCGGTGATCAGCAGTTCAAAATACGGGTCCGCATCGATGTTCAGCGGGAGCATCTGCCCATAGCTGCGGTGGCGGTCCCATTCCAGGTCGCGTTCGGTTTCGCCCGTTGCCAGGTCGTAGATCCGCAGCCGCGAATGCTCCACCTGAACGAATTCGAACGCGCCGTCGCCGTCGTAGTCGTAGAAATCCTCGGTGGGATAGATCACGTGGTGCAGGATGCGGTGCCAGCGGGGTTGGGCGGCGGCCTGGAATCCGTCGCTGAAATCGAAGAAAAAGGCTTCCTGATCGCCCCAGGTGCCGGTCGCCAGCAGTTGGGCGCCGGGCCGGTCGGGCAGGAAGTGGCCGATGCGGACGCGCGGGAAGCTGCCGACGTAGTTCTGGGTGGTCAGCTTCCAGAGGACCTCCCCGGTCGCCGCGTCGAGCAGCGCGAGCGTCGGCTGGGCCAGCACGGGTCGAAACTGAATGAACAGCTCGTTGCGGCCGTCGGCGTTGAGATCATAAACCCCCTTGAGAACGACGCCGCCAAGCTGGTCGCTGGCCCAGAGCCGGTCGCCGTCGGCGCTGTAGGCCGTCAACCGATTGCGCGCCACCACCAGCAGATCGGCGCCCGGCCGGCCGTCCAGCTCCAGCGCTTGCAATCCGCCCGGCGTATGGCCGAGCGAGTAACTCCAGCTCTCGCGCGGAGCGCCGGCGATCGCCATCTTGACCGGCGACCGCCCGCTCAATCGATGATCGCGCTGCGCCAGCGGCCATTCGCCCGCCTTCACCCGATCCCGGCGCAGCCCGGCGGCGGAGACCGCCGGCTCCTCGAGCTGACGCAACGGGATCGTCATCAGCGGATCGCCCAGACTGACGATGTCCATGTTCATCAGCCGGCGCTTGTCGACCAGGTAGCCGATGATGTCGGCGTACGTGTCGCGATTGCCGTCAGTCCAGTCCAGGAACGTGAAGCGGCTGTTGCCGTCCTGGATGGCGGTGAACTCCCATTTTTCGTCGAAACGCCCCTGGCCGTCGAAGCCAACGCCGATCCATCCCCCGCCGGCCGGCAGCCGCAGCAGGATCTCGGGCTGGCCGTCCTCATCCAGATCAAATTGATGCAGTTGATCCGGGAGCGAATGGATCTGGTAGGCGTCCTGGCCGTCCTTGCTCTCCGGGCGGCAGCCGGGCGAGCTCCACAGCTCGGTCCAGCCATCGGCCGTGAGGCTGAAGACCGACAGCGGGGGAAAGGCCGGATCGTCGGCCTCGCGCGAGGCAATATAGATTTCCGCGATGCCGTCCTCATTCAGATCGGTGAGGCCCAGCACGCGGGCTTGGGCGACGCGCGCGCGCGCGGCCATCGAGTAACCGTCGATGATCCACACATCCTCGGTGGTCTCGGCGATGATTTCCCCATACCCCTGATGGTCCAGGTTGGCGGCGGTGACGATCCGGGTGAACCCGGCGGCATCGACCTCGGGATTCCGGTCGCGCCAGAAGGGGAAGCCGGTGTCGTTGCGCAGATTGAGCCGGCCGTTGTCGAGGGTCAGGAAATCGCGGTAGCCGTCGCCGTCCAGATCGACAAGGAGCGTCTCGATGGGCGGGTTGTCCAGAGTGTAGCGGAAGATCTCGGGGCGGGGGGCGG
>MVZB01000174.1 GCA_002068205.1 candidate division BRC1 bacterium ADurb.BinA292 | reverse complement strand
CCGCCTGTATTTCGGCTCGAACCTGCGCAGCTACCGGAGCCAGAACGGCGGGCTGAACTGGACGCCGATGACCGACTGGAACGCCGACGACGGCGACGGGATCCCCTACATTCACGCCGATCATCACGTCATCGCCTTCGGCAGCACGGGCAACACCATCTACATGGGAACCGACGGCGGGTTTTTCATGAGCAGCGACGGGGGCGCCACCTGGATCGAGCGCAACGAGGGGCTGGACTGCACGCAGATCTATCGGATCGCGAACCACCCGACGATCGCGAACGCGCTGATCATGGGGACGCAGGACAACGACAAGTATGTGCGCCGGCCCGACGGGACGTGGCGCCACTGGCCCAATTCGTTCGGCGACTGCATGGAAGTGGCCGTCGATACGCTGGACGCCCAGGGCGACGGGTTCTACGGGATGAACTATTTCGGCACGACGATGCGCTACACGGGCAACGGCAGCCAGAGCTGGAACGACTTCTTGCGCACCTACACGGGCTATCCCGAGATCAATTCGACGCCCAACGGCATCCCGGATAACGAGCAGGGGGCGTGGGTGGCGCCGCTGCTGGTGGATCCGCAGCATCCGCGCAGCGTGTGGGTCATTCTGCAGAACGTCTACCGACAGCAGTTCACGCCGGGCGCGGTGGCGCAGTGGCAGCAACTGGCCACGATCAATGCCAACTACGTGCCGGGTGGGACGTTCGAGATCGCGGACCTGTCGTCGGGGACGAACAACCGCCAGCTCTACGCCGCGTTGAATCGTTTCGATCAGGTGCAGCAGGTGTTCGACCCGGGGATTCTGCGGATGGATATCGGCGACGGGCTGGGGGCGGCGAGCAATGCGGTGTTTCCGACGCCGCCGCGTCCGGGGATCCTGGGGACGCTGAAGTGCGATCCGGTCGCCAACGATTCGATCTGGGTCACGTATACCGACTACGGGCAGAACAAGGCCAATCCCGCCGGGCGGGTCTACATGTCGCCGAACAAGGGGCAGAGCTGGGAAAACCGGACGGGCAACCTGCCGAGCCATCTGCCGGTCTCGGCGATCTTCGTCGACCCGGAGGCGCCGGCCACGCTGGTGGTGGGGACCGATCTGGGGTGCTACCGGTCGGACGACGGGGGCGCGACGTGGTATGAGTACAATGACGGGCTGCCCAATGCGGTCGTGACGGATCTGGACTAGTTTCCGCCCGAGCGCAAGCTGCGGGTGGGGACGTTCGGCCGCGGGCTGTGGGAGACGCCGCTGGCGGGGGGCTCGCCCGACATCGAGGTGACGCCCGAGAGCCTGGCCTTCACCTTCAGCGACGGCAAACAGGCGGCGGGGCGCATGGGCTGCGGGAAGGCGGCCAAGGACGGCCGAGGTCCGGTGATGACCGAGGCGCTGCGCAAGGCGGCGCCGATCGACCAGCCCAAGGCGGAAATGCAAATCCTCAATGAAACCTTTGATACGGGCGCGCTGGCCAATGGGTGGTTCATCAATCCATTTGAAGATCCCTACTGGTGGTTCGACGACTTCAGGAGCAATTCGGGCACGTTTTCATTCTGGTGCGCCCGCGGGGGCTTTTTCGGCGCCGATCCGGAGTTCAGCACCTACCCCGAGGGCGTGATCACATATCTGACGTTCGGGCCGTTCAGTCTGGCCGATGCGACGGAGGCGACGCTCCAATTCTGGTATGACGTGGATATCGATTTCGCCGTGCTCGGGGAGGAATTTCGGGTTTACGCCTACCGCCAGGCGGACCCGGGGAGCGCCGGTTATTACTACTTCACCGGCACGCTGGCCGGCACGTTCGAGAAAAGCCTGAAGACGGATGAATTCCTCGGTGACCTGACGGGCCAGGACGACGTCATGATCCAATTCGTGTTCCTTTCGGACTTCTTCCGAAACAACAGCAAGCGCGGCGTGTGGATCGACGACGTCGTCATTACCAAGACCGTGAACGATCCGCTGCAGGCGCCCGGCGGGGTGACCGCCACGACCAACCTGACCGACAGGGTAACCATCAACTGGAACACGGTAGCCGGAGCGACGGAGTATCGGGTCCAGCGCAATACCACGAACAACGCGGCCCAGGCCACGCCGCTGGGCAATTGGGCCGGGGCGACCAGCTACGACGACCTGACGGCCTTGGCGGAGACCGATTACTACTACTTTGTGCAGGCGCGCAACGGCGGGCAGACCAGCCCGCTGAGCAGCGGGGTGCTGGGCCGGCGCGCCGCGGCGCCGCCGCTCGATCCGCCGACCGGCGTGAGCGCCACGACGCAGCTCGCCGACCGCGTGACCGTCCAGTGGAACCCCGTGGCGCAGGCGACGGAATACCAGGTGCTGCGCAACCAGGGGGTCGATAACGCCGGCCAGGCGAACGATCTGAGCGGCTGGATCGGGGCGACCAGCTACGACGATCTGGTGGCCGTGCCCGGCGTCGATTACTACTACTACGTGCGCGGACGCAACGCCCAGAGCACCGGGAACCTGAGCGCGGGGGCGCTGGGGCGGATCCCGCCGCCGCCGATCGCGCCGCAGGATATCGTGATCAAGAACATCGGCGATGCGACGCTGGAGATCACGGGGATCACGTTCCAGAACAACAGCCCGTGGCTGAAGGTCACGCCTCCCTCGGCCTATCCGATCAAGATCAGCCCGAACCAGGAGCAGACGTTCACGGTCGTCGCCAATCCGACCGGACTGGGCCAGGGCGAGCATGGCGACCGGCTGGTGATCGACAACAACGTGCCAGGCAAGGATCCGTATCCGACGGGGGTCGAGATCACGCTGACGATCGAGCAGAACCGCGTGGAACTGCGGTTGTGGAAAGCGTATGAGTGAGATCCTGAGGGCGCCCTGGGCGTTATGAGGCGTAAAAGATACGCGGGGATCATTTTTTCGCTTCGTCCGCTCGGAGAGTTCCGTTACAATCCCTCCCGGCGGCCGCGAATGCGCTGGCGCGGCCGCTTCAGGGATCATCAATCAATCACCCATTCTCCCCGCCGCGGCGGGCCGGGGTGCCATGCTCCGCCCGCCCGAGGATCACTCTCCGTCCATGAAATCCATCTCTCTCGTCGTGCTGACGCTCACCGTGCTGGTAAGCGTGCTGGGCTGCCAGTCCCTGCCGCGGCGGCGCGAAGCGGCCGCGATCGACTCCGCGGCGCGTTATCGTCCGCTGATGCCGAGCTTTGCGCTCGAACCGGGGCAGACGCGCCGCCAGAGCGCCGATTACAAGCGCCAGGGCAAGCCGGATCTGGCCTGGCTGTGGTTTTACAACCACCGGGTCGACCAGACGGGGGTGGTGCCGATCGCCTACCGGGAGGAGGCGCTGGATCACTCCCGGAAATACAACCAGCGGGGACCGAAGGACGTCGGCGCCGCGTGGACGTATCTGGGCCCCGGCGGCCAGGTGGATGCGCCGCCCAACGGCCGGATCACCGATCTGGTGGTCGATCCGCTGAACGAACAGATCCTCTATGCCGCGACGGCCGGCGGCGGGTTGTGGAAGACCACGGACCAGGGGCTGAACTGGTACAACCTGACCGACGGCAAGGTGCCGACGCTGGGCGTCGGCAGCATCGCGATGGATCCGGTCCAGCCCAGCACGCTGTACATCGGCCTGGGCGAGGGCAACAAAGGTCACCAGAACGGCATGGACCCGCTCGGGACGGGGATCTACAAGTCGACGGACGGGGGCCAGAACTGGGCGCTGCTGCCGGGGACGGGCAACGGGGTGATGGCGTTCATCGGCGACATCAAACTGGTCAACTCCGACACGATCCTGGCGGCGGCGTGGGGCGGGCACGACCAGGCCGGCCGCGGTCTGTTCCGCTCGACCGACGGGGGGCAGTCGTGGGTCAAGCGGATCGACGAGGTGGCGGTGTCGATTTCGATTGATCCGACGAACCGTTCGCGGATCGCGGTCTCGACCTGGCGCGGGGCGGGGGCTACGGCGGAAGTCGTGCTTTACACATCGGCCGACGGGGGTCTGACGTTCAATCCGGCGGTCACGACGCCCGATCGCTCCGGGGGACGCCGCGCCGAGCTTGCCCGCGATCCGTCCAATCCCAACCGCCTCTACGCCCTGGTGGCCAGCACCAACAGTTCGATCAAGGGGATCTGGACCTCGGCCGACGGCGGGCAGGACTGGACGGAATTGCCCAAGGCAGGCACCAGCGCGGCGGAACAGATGAATTATAACAACTGCATCGCGGTCAGTCCGGCCGATCCCAACCGGATCTATCTGGGCACGAACCTGCGCAGCTACCGCAGCACCGACGGCGGGCAGAGCTGGGCCGCGATGACCGATTGGGATCCGGAGAACAACGCGGGGCTGCCCTCCATCCATGCCGACCACCACGCGATCGCCTTCGGGGCGAGCGCCAATACGATCTACATCGGCACCGACGGCGGGTGCTTCATGAGCACCGACGGGGGCAACTCCTGGATCGAACGCAACGCGGGGCTCAACTGCACGCAGATCTACCGGATCGACAACCATCCGACGATGGCCAACGCGGTGATCATGGGGACGCAGGACAACGACAAGTATGTGCGCCGGCCCGACGGGACGTGGCGCCACTGGCCGAATGAGTTCGGCGACTGCATGGAGGTGGCGGTTGATCCGCTCGACCCGGAAGGCGACGGGTTCTACGGGGTGAATTATTTCGGCAACCTGATGAAGTACACCGGCAACGGCAGCCAGAGCTGGCACGATTACCTGCGGACCTACAATGGATTTCCCGACGCGGGGAGCATGCCCAACGGAATCCCGCAAAATGAACAGGGGGCGTGGGTCACGCCGTTCCTGCTCGATCCGCAGCAACCGCGGACGGCGTACGTCGTGCTGAACCATATATACCGCACGCAGTTCACGCCCGGCGCCGTCCCGCAATGGGAAAAACTGCTCGAAATGGACCAGCAGTTCAGCCATACGTTCGAACACGCCGATCTATCGAGCGGATTGCGCAATCGGCAGATCTACGTGGCGACCAACCGTTTCGATCAGACGCTGGGCGCCTACGTGCCGGGCCTGCTGCGGATGGACATCGGCGACGGCAGCGGCGCGATCAGCGAACCGCGCGAGCTGGACCCGCCGCGCCAGGGAATCCTCGGCCGGATCAAGTGCGACCCCGCGCAGAATGACTGGGTCTGGCTCTGCTATACGGATTACGGCCAGGGCAAGGACGCGCCCAACGGGCGGATCTACCTTTCGACCGATCGCGGCCAGACATGGACAGACAAGACCGGCAACCTGCCGCGACAACTGCCGGTCTCGGCGATCTTCATCGACCCGCTGAATCCGAGCACGGTGATCGTCGGCACCGATCTGGGGTGCTACCGGACGGACGATCATGGCGTCACGTGGTATGAGTTCAACGCCGGGCTGCCGATGACGGTCGTGACCGACCTGGCGTATTTCGCACCGCAGCGGCTGCTGCGCGCCGGGACGTTCGGCCGGGGGATGTGGGAAACCGGGCTCGACGGCGCGGGCGTTGCCGACATCGCGGTGCAGCCCGCAAGCGTGAATTTCTCGCTGGACACCCGGCGCAAGACCGCCGGGACGACCGGCCTGCAGCCGGGCGATGCGGCGCTGGACGCGCCCCCTCCCAGGCCGGTGATTCCGGAGGCGTTGCGCGACGCCAAGCCGATCCAACTGCCGAAGGGGCAACTCGGGATCCTCAACGACTCGTTTGAAGTGGGCGACACGCTGGCGGCCGGGTGGTATATCCCGGCCACGGACGACCCGCACTGGTGGTTCGACGATCTGCGCAAGAACAGCGGGTTGCGCGCGCTGTGGTGCGCCGCCGGCGGCAGCCTGGGCCGCGACCCCCAGATCGATTCCTATCCGGCCAACTTCATGACCTCGCTGACGTTCGGTCCCTTCAGCCTGGCCGACGCCACCGCGGCTTCGTTCCAGTTCTGGTATGACCTCGATACCGACGCGTGGAACGGCACGACCGGCGATCTGTTTTACGTCCTGGTCTACCGCAATCAGACGGAGTACGGGTACTACGTCGCGTCGGGTCTGGCGGCGAATCAGAACTTCACCGTCGATCTGAGCAATGTTTCGGGACTGGGCAATATCCTTGGAAACGAGCTGTGTTACGTGCAGTTCCAGTTTGTCTCCGATGCCAACTACAATCTGGCCCGCTACGGGGTGTGGATCGACGATGTCGTGCTCAACAAGACGACGGCCGCGCTGGGGACGCCGACCGGCCTGACCGCTTCGACCAACCTGACGGATCGCGTGACGCTGTCGTGGAATCCACTCGCCGGGGCGCTGGCCTATTACGTCTATCGCAATACATCCAACACGACGGCGGGGGCCAGCATCATCGCCGGCCCGCTCAGCGGGACGACGTTCGACGACACGACCGCGGCGCCGGGCGTGGATTACTTTTATTATGTTCTGGGGGTCAATTCGACCGAAATCAGTTCGTTCAGCAACAGCGTGCTGGGCCGGCGCAAGGCCCCGATACAAAGCCCCGTCGCCTCGGCCACGATCCATCTGACCGACCGCGTCGAGATCACGTGGAACGATGTCGGGGCAAGCAGTTACTTCGTCAGTCGCAGCGAGGGGGTCAACGACCTCGCGCAGGCCAAGAGCATCACCCCGAGCATGGCGGAAACGTTCGCGACCGACCGGAACGTCCGCGCGGGCGTGAATTACTATTACTTCGTCCGCGGGCTTGGGAGCGAACCGGTCTGGAGCGAGGGGGTTCTGGGCCGGGTCGGTTCGGTCGCGCTGCTGGCGGCGCCCGGCGGCGTCGCGGCTTCGAGCAACCTGCTGGATCACGTGCGCGTCACCTGGAACGCGAACGTGCCGCAGGCGACCGACTACCAGGTTTACCGGACGACGGGGGTCGACAACCCGTCGGCCGCGCTGCCGATCAGCCCGTGGATCGCCGAGGGGATGTTCGATGACCACACAGCGCTGCCCGGCATCACGTATTTCTATTACGTGAAGGCACGCAATGCGCAGACGGGAGGGCATGTGAGCGCGACCGCGACCGGCCGGCTCGCGCCGACGGTACTGGCGCCGCAGACGTTCACGGTGCGCAACATCGGCAATGCCTCGTTCACGATCTATGGCGTGGTGGTGCAGAGCGGCAGCACGTGGCTCGGGGTTGTGACGGCCGACAGCCTGCCGCGCAAGCTGGCGCCGGGGCAGGAG
>MVZB01000173.1 GCA_002068205.1 candidate division BRC1 bacterium ADurb.BinA292 | reverse complement strand
GGGATCGTCGGGGGTTGTCTGGCGGCGGCGGCGTATTGGGCCGCGTTCGACCGCGCCAGTCCGCCGCTGGTGGGCCTGGTGCTGATCGGCGTCGTCCTCGCTACCTATTATGTTCTGCCGGAGCTGGCCGTTCTTTGGGTGATGGCCTCGGCCCTGGCGGGGGCGACGGGCGTCTGGCTGAACCGGGCCGGTGGGCGCGAAGACGACTACTTTTTCCTGCCGGCGGCCGCAACGCTGGCGGCGTTCGCCATCCTGGTCTGGCTCGGCCAGGGCGGCCGGCTGGATGGGCCGCTGGAGGCGTTGCGCGAGAGCCCGACACAGCTGTTGAACCTGATCGAGCAGGAGAACGCGCGGCTGATCGAGCAGCGCCAGGCGCCGCTGTTCAACCCAACCCAGCTGGAGCAGTTGCGCGAATATCTGCCGCGGGCCTGGGTGCCGACGCTCGTGGCGCTGTGGGTTCTGGCGCTCTGGTTGACGGGCCGGGTTGTGCGGCGGGCCATCGGGCGGTTCCAGCCGTCGCGCTCGCTGCTGGTGCTGTTCCGGTTGAGCCAGCGCTATATTTTTGTCTTGATCGCCGGGCTGTTTTTCGCGATCTTGGGTAGCTTGTACGCATGGCCGACAGCGTGGCGGATTGCTCTGCCCCTGCTCGCGGTCATGTATGTCGCGGCGCTGGTGCAGGGGATTGCGGTGTTGTTGTTTACCGCCGCGCTGCGCCGCAAGATGGGGCAGCCGGGTCTGGCCGCCGCCATGACGTGGGGCGGACTGATCCTGTTCATCGGCTTTATCCGGGTGCCGATCGGCGCCCTGCTGGGGCTGATGGATGTCTGGTTGGATTTTCGCCGGCTGGAACGGCGCGGGGCCTCCTGAGCGTCCCCGGGCGCCAGGAGCCGTCAATCAGGCCCGCGGTTTGCGCGCGGCCATGTCAACAGCGAGTGAGGCAGATGCAGGTAATTCTTTTTCGGAGCATTGACAAGCTGGGGATGCAGGGCGACGTGGTGAATGTCGCCAACGGCTACTTCCGCAATTACCTTGGTCCGCGGGGGCTGGCCGTCGAAGCCAGCGAGGCGACGCTGCGCCGGCTTGAGGCCAAGCGCAAGAAGTTGCAGCTCGAGGCGGAGAAGGATCGGACCGACGCCGAATCGGTCGCCGAACGGCTCGCCGGCGTGCGCCTGCACTTCACGATGAAGACGATCGACGGCAAGAAGCTGTTCGGCTCGGTCACGGCCCAGAACATCCTGGAGCAGCTCAACGAGCAGGGCTATGCCTTCGAGCGGCGCCAGATCACGCTGCACGAACCGCTGAAGACGACCGGCGAGCATGACGTGCGGATCAAGCTCGTGGGTCACATCGAGGGCCATATCAAGGTGCAGATCGACGCCGAGACGACGGTGAGCGAAAGCGAGCAGACCGATATGGACCTGGCGGCGGCGGCGCAGGCCGCGTCGGACCGCCGGCGCGCGCTGCGCGAGCAGCAGGAAGCGCAGGAATCGGGTGAAGTCGCGGCGCCGGCGGTGGCCGAGGAAAATGCGGCCGAAGCCGAGGACGGAAATTCCTGATCCAGCTGCGCGGCGAGGGCTGAATCGACTGGATTTTCATCTGCAGCGGGCGTTCCCGGGAGGGGGCGCCCGCGCCTTTGTTTGCGACTAAGTCAAATAAAATCAAGTTAATACAAATCCTTGCAAGGGGCTGGGCGCTGGGCGATATTAGGGGCCTCCTCCCGCCCTCGAGGCGGAACTACCCCTTACCCAAGTCGGCCCCGTCGCCATGTCGGACGACCTCCTGCAGGACTCTCCCACGCTCTCGCTCCCGCATAACCTGCAGGTTGAGCGCGCCCTGCTGGGCAGTCTGATCCTGGACAATCGCCAGATCGATCTGGTCCTGGAGATCTTCCATCCCGAGGCGGTCAGCATGGCGCGCCAGGGGAACGCCGCGCGCCGCCGCGGGCAAAACCACCTCGAGCCGCTCTTTTTCAGCCAGGCGCATCAGCGCGTGTTCGGATCAATCTGCCGGCTCTATGACGCCGGCACGGGGATCGATCTGACGACGCTGGCCGAGGAATTGAACCGCCAGGGTGACCTGGAACTGGTCGGCGGCGCGCCGTATCTGGCCAGCCTGGAGGACGACGTCTTCTCGCTGACCCAGGTTCCCGAGTATGCCCGGATCATCATGGAGAAGTGGAAACTGCGCTCGCTGATCCGGGCGACGCAATTGATTTCGGAAGTCGCCGCGAGCTCCGACGCCCGCGCCGACGAGGTGATCGAGCAGGCCGAGAAGCGGATCTTCGAAATCGCACTGGATCGGGTGCAGCGCGACTTCGTCCAGATCGGCGAGCCGCTGGCCGAGCAGTTGATCGAAATTGAAAACCGCAAGAAAGGCGTGGCGGAACTGCCGGGGCTGCCGACCGGCTTCCGCGTGCTGGACCGGATGACGACCGGGCTGCGGCCATCGCAATTGATCATCCTGGCGGCGCGGCCGTCGATGGGCAAGACGGCGCTAGCGTTGAACATCGCGGCGCATGTGGCCTTCCGGCGCGGCCAGACGGTGGGGATCTTCTCCCTGGAGATGTCGGCCAGCGAGCTGATCACGCGCCTGATGTGCACCGAGGCGCGCGTTTCGATGGGACGCGTGCGCGGGAACTTCGGCCTGCGGCGCGATGAACTGGACGCGATCCACGAAGCGGCCGAGCGGATCGAAAAGGCGCCGCTTTACATCGACGACGCCTCGAGCCTGAGTGCGATGGAGCTGCGCGCCAAGGCGCGCCGGCTCAAGTCGCGCTGTCCGGAGCTGGCGCTGATCATCGTCGACTACCTGCAACTGATGACCGGCGGCGGGGCGCGCTACGACAACCGCCAGCAGGAGGTCAGCGAGATTTCGCGGTCGCTCAAGCAGATCGCGCGGGAACTGAACATCCCGGTGATCGCGCTCAGCCAGCTCAGCCGCCAGAGCGAGCAGCGCCAGGGGCGCGGCGTCAAGGACAAGCTGCCGCGACTGAGCGACCTGCGCGAATCGGGCGCGATCGAACAGGATGCCGACATCGTCCTGTTTATCCATCGCGAACGCAACATGGCGACCGACGAGGACGGCTCGCACGAGCCCGAACTGGCGACGCTGCGCATCGGGAAGCAACGCAACGGCCCGATCGGCGACACCCAGCTGCTGTTTCGCGGGGAATTCACCGAGTTCGTCGATCTGGCGCTGGACAGCGATTGATTGTCGGAACCCCCGAGCGCCAGACGAAGGACGGGAAGCTTTTCAGAACGATTCGCCGGCGGAATCGGCCACGCCAGACGCGGTTTGCCGCTTGATCTTTTCCGGCGCGAACCGTAGCATACCAACTTTGCGCCTGTCCGATGAAGCCGGCGCAGATGGGATCGCCGGTCCTCCTTGCCGGGCCGCCCGCCCAATCCTGAGATCAGCGAGGCACGCATGGGTAGCGTTGTCAAGAAACGCCGCAAAAAGATTCGCAAACACAAGTACCGCAAGCTGCGCAAGAGGATGCGGCATAAGCGCTGAGTGCATGGCGGGCAGGCCGCCCGTTCGGCCGCGCAGCATCCATCACGGCAGGCATCTTGCCGGGCGGCTGGTCGACACCCTTTCCTGAACGTCGCCGGCCGCCCGCCGCTTCCGTCTTTCGCCACAATCCGACGCAATCCCGCCCTCTCGGAGCCCTCTCCATGTCCGAGGCTGACTCGTCTGCCGGTTCCCGGCCGGCGCCTCATATCAGTCGTTACCGCGTCACGTATCGGATGACCGATCAGATGGGGGTGGTGTATTACGGGCACTATCTGGAGCTGTTTGAGATCGGCCGGACGGAGATGCTGCGCGACGCCGGTTTCGAATACCGCGCTTTGGAGCGCGACGGCTACTATCTGCCGGTCGTGCATGTGAGCGCCGACTACCTGTCGCCAGCGCGATACGACGACCTTTTATTGATCCACACCTGGCTGGAGCACCTGGGCAAGGTGCGCTTCGATTTCCGCTACGAACTGTGCCGCGAGGGAGACGATCGCGCGCTCTGCCGCGGCCGGACGCGCCATGTTCTGGTCGGGGCCGACGGCCGCCCGCGGCGTCTGGAGGGGACGTGGCTCGAGCGTCTCAAACCGTTCGCCGCCCAAAGCGAAGATTCCGGCGATTCGTCTCCCGCTTAAGAATCCGTCCCTCGTCCTCGTGATTCCCCATAGGTCCGCCCCAATTTATCTTCCCTCGTTCTGAAGCTCCGGCTCACGAGCATCTCGTCGTCCGCGGCAATCTTCGGCGGCGAATTTCGGTGCTTTCCCGCCCGCCGATGTGGGGACGTCCCCACGCCCCCGGGCCGTTGCCCGGCACGGTTCGTGTTCAGCCATGTCCTATCTTCGCAAGGAGGCCAGGACCATGCCATCGTGGAGCAACAAGGACGAACGGATGTATGAACACATCAAGGAGAGCAATCGGGAGCGGGGCATCAAGGGGAAGCGCGCCAGGGAGATCGCCGCCCGCACCGTGAACAAACAGCGTCGCGAAGAAGGCCGCACGCCGAACAAGACGACTCAGGGAACCGGCAATCCGCGCCGTTCGCTCGATGAGCGGTCCAGGGATGAACTGTATAACATTGCCCGCGACCGCAAGATCCGCGGACGCAGCCGCATGAGCAAGGGGGAACTGATTCAGGCAATCCGGCACTGATCGGTTGGGGCCGCGGTGCGCGGCTAGGCGCCGTTGAACTCACGGACGGCTTCGAACATCGCCACCACGTTTTCCGGCGGTACTTCGGGCGTCACGTTGTGCACCTGGTTGAAGACATAGCCGCCCCCCTTACTGAAGATCTCCAGCCGCTCCAGCACGCAGCGCCGGACATCCTGAACCGTGCCGCGCGGCAGGACGTGTGCGGTGTCGCAGCCGCCGCCCCAGAACGTCACGTCGCGGCCGAACTCGCGCTTCAGTTCCGCCGGATCCATGCCGTGGGCCGAAGTCTGCACGGGATTGAGCACTTCCACGCCGGCATCAATCAGGTCCCCAATGATTTCCCGAATCGAACCGCAGCTATGCAGGAAGACATGCGGCCCGCCGCGTTCGCGCACGTAACCGAACAACTTCTTCTGGCGAGGCTTGAAGAAGCGCCGATACATCTCCGGACTCATCTGCAACGCGGCGCCAGTCCCCAGGTCGTCGCCGAACTGGATCAGATCGACCGCGTCGCCGAAGGCGTCCAGGATCTTGCGCAGGTTCTCCAGATGGAGTTCCACCAGCCGATCCAGCAGGCGCTCCAGGGCCGCCGGTTCGGCCATCAAGTCAAACAGCAGGTTGCCGAAACCGCGCAGGAACTGGCCCCACTCCAGCAGGTTGCCGCCGAAGGCGACCATGATCGCCCGGTCGGTCTGATTATGGAAGGCTTTCGCCGTTTCGGCGATCCGCGCCAGCCCCGCGTCGCCCAGCGGGATGTGATACGGGGGCGAGGGGAGCGCCCCCCAGGAGACTTTGGCCATCGCCGCCGGCAGGCTGTCGGCCCATTTATCCGGCGGCACGTCCTCAAGCGGATGGATCTCCTGATTGAAGTAGAAGGCGCCGTGATACATCCGCGCGACGATATCGCCGTCGGCACTGCGCGCGACCCAGTCGCCGTTCTCCTGCCGTTCGGGGTTGAAGTAGGCCGGCACGAGGCAGGGGGCGCCATCGGGAAGCGTCCACGGGCGCCAGTCGGCCGGATCAGTGAGAAAGGCACGCCCCAGATCGACCGCGTCGATGCCGAAGCGGTCCAGGATTTCCTCCTCGGGCTGCGCCAGTTGCTGCACCAGATCGTAGACCTGAACCGGCCCCGTCAGGCCCAGGTGGCGCTTGAGCCGACCGTGCGCCAGCGCGGTGATGCCGGTGGACCGCATGGCGCCGAAATCGATTGGAACCCTGTCGGGTTCCTCGTGACGGATGGCGGCAAGAACGCGCTCGCGTGAGTTCATGGCGAACTCCTTTGGAGAGAAAGTCAGGTCAAGACAGCAAGGCCGACGGCCCTGTTCACCGAGGCTGAGGCAAGTATAAGATAATAAGATCTATTTGCAATTTGGTTTGACGCTCTCCGGTCACATCGCATGGGCGGCGGGGAACATCAGGACGGAACGGGGTCGGTCACTTAAAGGGTGGCGCGGCGAATGATCAGCGTCACGGTGCGCGAGTGGCGGCCCTCGGTGCTGGTCGCGACGACATCGATCACCTGCTCTCCCTCCGGCAGGCTGAAGCGCAGGGTAAACGTCCCATCCGGCCGCAACGTGATCGGCCGTCCCTGCACGGTCAGTCGGGCATCGGGTTCGGTGGCCCCATAAACCGTCAGATCGGCATCGACGCTTAACCGGAAAGCATCAACCGGCAGCGCGGCGGATTGCCCGGCGCCGTGGAATCCCGCGCCCGAGGCCTGCGCGACGTGATCGAGAGCAGGGGCTTCGGCGCGCGGCGCTCCGGACGGACCGGCCGGGGCCGCTAAACCCAGCCCCGGCTGGGAAGCTGCGACCTGGGGCAGGGGAGCGCCGAGGGCATCCGCCGGCGCCGGGGCGACGTCCTTCGCCTGCGCCCCCTGGACCCTTTGGCTTGCCGGGTGCGCTCCCGGCCGATGGGCGGTATGATCCGCGGTTGTCGTGGTCGCCGGCGTCGGCGTGGACGGGTCAGGCCCGGTCGGTTGTGGCCGGGGGATTTCGGCCAGCCACTCGGGCAATCCTTCTGGAGGCCGGGCTTTGGGCCGCGAGTCTTCGGCGGCGAACCGAACTTCGGCATGTCGCGGCGCCGGCGCGGGCGACCGCGGCTGACCCGTAACCCAATCCGGGACGGCCCGGCGCGTCACCCGTGTTTCGTGGGGCGGCTCAGCCGGTTGGCCGTGCGGGCTGATCACCCGGTTGGAGCGCGCAATGGTCGTGAACCGGCCGTCACGGTCGACATAACCCAGCTCGACGCTCCAGTGGCGTTCACCGCGCGGGATGCGCAGCGTATGGTCCCGCGTTTCGATGCCAACCACCCATTCCTGCACGAACCCGCCGGTGATGGGCCCGTCGGCCGCGGCAAGGCGCAGCATCAGCAGCGGTCGCCCGACCCGCCGGTCCAGCCCGTGCCGCTGCAGGTCTTCACTCTCCAGGGTCCAGTGAATGTAGAGCGTCTCCGGGTCACGCACCATCAGCACGATCTGACTGGCGGAGGCGGATGGCATCGTCGTGATCTGCTCGGCGCGCGCGGGCGCGCTCCGGG
>MVZB01000172.1 GCA_002068205.1 candidate division BRC1 bacterium ADurb.BinA292 | reverse complement strand
CCTCCCGCCGCCATTTCGGACATGACAATCCCGTTGCCACCCGCGCCCTTCGCCGCTATACTCGACCACTTCATGCCCTGCCGCTGATCCGCGGACGGGCGGCACGGCATGCCCCCGCACCCGACCCACTCACTCTCGGTCGAAGGAGATGGCGCCTTGAAAGTTTATGAAACCTCCCGGATTCGCAACGTCGCCCTCGCCGGTCACACCGGCGCGGGCAAGACCAGCCTCGGCGAGGCCATGCTCTACACCCTCAAGCAGACCGACCGCCTCGGCAAGACCGACGACGGCAACACCGTCTCCGACTACGACGCCGAGGAAATCCGCCGCCACCATTCCATCCAGGTTTCGCTCCTCCCCGTCGAACACGATGGCGCCAAAATCAATCTGATCGACCTGCCCGGCTTCCGCGACTTCGTCGGCGAAATCAAGAGCGGCCTGCGCGCCGCCGACAGCATGCTCCTCGTCTTCGACGCCAACGGCGGCGTCGAGACCGGCGCCGAAACGGTCCATGCCTACGCCGTCGACATGAACCGCCCCCGCGCCTACTTCATCAACATGCTCGACAAGGAGCACGCCTCCTACGCCAAAGCCTTCGACGCCCTCCGCGCCGCCTTCGAACCCCGCATGGTCCGCCTGACCCTCCCCGTCGGCGAAGGTCTTGAGTTCAAGGGCGTTATCGATCTGATGCGCATGAAGTTCGTCAAGGAGGATGGTCAGAAGGTCAGCTATGAAGAGATTCCCGCCGACCTCCTGCCGGAGGCGCAGACCGCGCATGCCGAACTGATCGAGATCGCGGCCGAGGGCGACGAGGAATTGCTCGAAAAATTCCTCGGCGAGGAGACGCTCAGCCCCGAGGAAATCCTCAAGGGCCTGAGCGAAAACTTCGCCGAGGGCGGCATCGTCCCCGTCCTCTGCGGCTCGGCCACCGCCCTCAAGGGCATCCGCCCGCTGCTCGACTTCCTCGCCCACTGCGCCCCCGATCCCACCCACACCGCCTACGAATACACCGAGGGAAAATCCGAGGAGATCAAGACGATCACGCCGTCCCCCGACGGCTCGGCCCTCCTCTGGGTCTTCAAGACCGTCGCCGACCCGTTCATCGGCCGCATGAGTTACTTCAAGGTCCTCCGCGGCAGCGCCCGCAAGGACGGCACCTATCACAACGTCAATCACAACTCGAACGAGAAATTCGCCCATCCCCTCATCTGCAAGGGGAAGAAAAGCGAGGAAGTCGACGAAGTCGCCGCCGGCGACCTCGGCGCCGTCGCCAAGCTCGACGCCACGCGGACCGGCGACACCCTCGTCGAGCCGGGAACCCCCGACCTCCAGGTCACGGCCGTGACCATTCCCAAGCCGACGGCCTTCGCGGCGATCACCGCCAAATCCCGCGCCGACGAGGACAAGGTCGGCATCGGCTTCCATCGCCTGATGGAGCAGGACCCCACGCTCAGTCTCTACCGCGACCCCACGATCAGTCAGACCATCCTCTCGGGCATGGGCGAAACCCATCTGCAGGTTGCCGTCGCCCGCTTGAAGGACCTGGTCAAGGTCGAGGTCGACATGGAAATCCCGCGCGTCCCCTACCGCGAAACGATCACCCGCAAGAACGAAGGCCAGGGCAAGTATAAGAAGCAGACCGGCGGCCACGGTCAGTATGGCGACTGCTGGATCCGCTTCGAGCCGCTGCCCGAGGGAAGCGGCTTCGAGTTCGAGTGGGCCATCGTCGGCGGTGTGATCCCCACCAACTTCAAGTCCGCCGTCGAGAAAGGGCTCCTTGAATCGCTCGAAAAGGGCGTCCTCTCCGGTTGCCCGACCGTCGACATCAAGGCCACCTGCTACGACGGCTCATACCACGCGGTCGACTCCTCCGACATGTCGTTCAAAGTCGCCGCCTCGCTGGCCTTCAAGAACATCATCCCCAAATGCGCCCCGATCATTCTGGAGCCGATTTATAAGGCCACCATCTCCGTCCCCGAGGAGTATATGGGCGATGTGATGGGCGACCTGAACAGCCGCCGCGGCCGCATCCTCGGCATGAACCAGGAAGGGCGCCGCCAGATCATCGAGGCCCACGTCCCCCTCGCCGAGCTTTACACCTACGGCCGCCAGCTCAATTCCCTCACCCGCGGCCGCGGCGTCTACGAGATGGAGTTCGACCATTACGAACGCGTCCCGAACGACGTCCAGGAGAAGATCGTCGCCGAGTACGCCCAGCGGCGCGAAGCCGAGGCCGAGTAGGGGCGCTCAGGCCATGGCGCCTGAATCCCGCCTGCTGCTGTTCGACTTCGACGGCGTTGTCGTCGATTCGTATCGCGCGTTCTTCGACGCCCACACCGCCGCCTGCCGTGCCATCGCGCGCCCCGGCCTCGCCGACGAACAGACCTTTCTCGGCGTGTTCGACAGCAACATGCTCACCGGCCTCAAGCGACTCGGCATCGAAGGCCCGGCGCTTGCCCGCTTCATCGACACGCTGAAGCGCGAACTCACCCCCCGCATGCCCTCGGTCCGCTGCTTCGATGGCATGCTCGACCTGCTCGCCGAGGCCGCGCGTCGCCACCCGACGCGCATCCTCACCTCCAACCTGACGGCGCTCGTCACGGAGTATCTGCAATCGCAGGGGCTCGCCGCCATCCCGCCGGTTCTGGGGGTCGATGTCGAGCCGAGCAAGGTCGCGAAGATCCGCCTCGCGCGCGCGCAGGAACCGGCGCTCACGGCCTGCTACATCGGCGATACCGCCGGCGACATGCTGGAGGGTCGCGAGGCCGGCGCGATCCCCGTCGGCGTCGCCTGGGGCTGGCACGATCCCTCCCGCCTCCGCGCCGCCGGCGCCCAGATCATCGTCACCCGCCCCGAAGACCTCCTGAACCTCGCCCTGTAATCGTCTCTCGTCCCTCGTCCTCGTGATCCCTCCCAGGGCAACCCTGAAATTCGGCTCTCGGCTCTCGTCCCTCGTCCACGGCTCTCGAAATCGGCCCATCGTCTCCTTAATCACCGCCTGGGACCGACGGCATCCTTGCCGGCACAAGCCGCCGCCATGCTAAACATCCACTCCCGTACGAAAATTTCGTTCTCTTTCCGTTGAGCGCTGACTCACATTCATGAGATGCCGTCCGCGACAGCGCCCCAGCGGGGCGGCATTTTGAATAGCCCCAAGTGGAGCGCAGCGGAACAGTCCGCGGAGCGGACGACCGGAATAAAGCGCAGGGTGCGCGGCCGCAGGCCGGAACCCTGCGTCGCCGCCCCGACGAGCCCAGCCCCTAATAGGTGCGGCCGGATCCGGCCTCGCCCCTCTGACCGCCCGCAACCAAATCCTCCCTATCCCCTATGTCCCTTGCGTCCTTCCTGTCCCTTATATCCCTTATGTCCCTGATGTCCCTGCCGTCCCTTTTGCCTTTCGCTTCCCCTTCCCCCCTTCACTCAATCAGACTGAACACCGCCCCCAGCAGCAACGGCAGCACCAACTCCACGGGTCCATCCAGGTCCCGGCAGATCCCCGGATTGGGCAGCTCCGCAAGCGGCGGCACCGCCTCGCCCAGCCGGATCAGATGCAGTCCCCCCAGTTGCGGGCTGGTGTTGCGGGCCAGCGCGAACGCATGCAGAAAAACCTGGTTCAGCGTTGGCGAATGATGCGCCGCGATCAGCAGCGTCCCGGGCGGGATCGTCGTCAGCAGATTGCCCAGAATAAACGAATCCTTCAGGCTGCCCTTGCCCAGCAGCGACCCGTCCGCCCCCGGATAGCGCTGGAATCCGTCGGCGCCCATGCTCAGATGGATCGTCAGCGGCGTCAGCCGCGCCGCCCCCGTCGCCAGCAGGCTGTGCGTGAAATACTTCGGCTGGCGGTCCAGAATGCCGCGGCCCAGGCATTCGCCGATGCTGAACCCCCGCTTGACGCCCTCATTGATGATCGCGTTGATTCCCTCGCCCGTCTCGCGCGCCAGCCCGAGCTGGCCGTCCTCCAGACCCGCCGCGATGTCCTCCGCCGTCACGCCGTGAAAGGCGATTTCATAATCTCGCAGCGCAGCCTCGCCATTCATCACGATGCACTGGACCAGCCCGCGCCGGATCAGATGCACCACCAGCGGCGACAGCCCCCGCTCCAGCAGCACCCCGTCAATGATCCAGATCATCGGCCGCGCCTCGACCGCCGTCTCCGCGATCAGCTCGGCCGCGTCCAGCAGCGCCACGCTCCGTCCCACCTTCGGCAGGTCGCGGTAGAACTCCTGCAACGGATGCGTCGGCTGCGGCACCTGCGCCAGTCGCTCCACATCGAGCCGATACGCCCGCCGCCGGACGCTGGCCGTCTGTAATTGCGAAAGGTCAAGCGGTTTGAGTCGCGTCGCCATCAGCCTGGTTGATTCGCTCGGGCGGGTTCTTCCTGCGGCCGCGCGGGGCGCTCGCGGCCCCCGCACGCTGTTCGATCACTCTAATCGCATTGAATCGTCAAGGGCAAGGGCCGCTTCCGCCCGCGCGGTTTCCCGGCGCGCCGTCCGGCCGGCTCGACGGGAACTCCACCGGGCCGCATTGGCCGCGCCCGCCAGACCCGGGTTTATTGCGCCTGTTCCTTTTCGCGACGCACCGTCGGCACAAACGGGACCGGCCGCTCCACCGGCGGCAGCCCGAGCACCTCGCGCGCGCGATTGAGCGCGTCGTCGATGTTGCCGAAGATGTTCTCCTCGCCGATGCCCTTCAACAGCCCGTCGTTCGTCATCGCGTGGAGCGGCTGCGCATGCACGCCCGACAGCACCAGCTCGATCCCGTCGTTCCGGCACTGATGATGGAACTCCTTGAGCACATGCAGCCCGGTCGCGTCGATCGCCGGCGCCGCCCGCATCCGCAGGATGATCACCCGCGGCGCCGTCTCGATCAGCCGCATTGTCTCCTTGAACTTGTCCGCGGCCCCGAAGAAGAACGGCCCCTCGATCTCGAACACCTCCACCCCCGGCGGCACGTCGCGCAGCCAGATCGAGTTCGGATCGGCCGCGTCGTCACCGTTCTCCCGGAATTCCCGCGTGATCATGCCCACATTGGTCACCTCCGACATCCGCCGGATGAACAGCAGCGCCGCCAGCACCACCCCCACCTGCACCGCGACGGTCAGATCGACCAGCACCGTCAGTCCGAACGTCGACAGCAGGACCATCACGTCGCTGCGCGGCGCCTTGAGCAACCCGACGAAATGGTGCAGCTCGCTCATGTTGTAGCTCACCAGCACCAGGATGCCCGCCAGCGCCGCCAGCGGGATCAGCTTGGCCAGCGGCGCGAACAGCAGCAACAACAGCAGCAGCGTCACGGCGTGCACCATCCCGGCGACCGGGGTCCGCGCTCCGCTGCGGATGCTCGTCGCCGTCCGCGAGATGGCGCCCGTCGCCGGAATCCCGCCAAAAATCACCGAGCCGATGTTCGCCACCCCCTGCGCCACCAGCTCCATGTTCGACTTGTGCCGCGGCCCCCCCACCATGCCGTCGGCGACCGTGGCCGACAGCAGCGATTCGATCGCCGCCAGCAGCCCCACCGTGAATGCGGGCGAGACGAGCTCGCGCAACTCCGCCAGGCTGATCCGGGGCAGGCCCGGCCGCGGCAGCGTCCGCGGCAGATCGCCGAACCGGCTGCCGATCGTCTCGATTTCCAGCCCCAGCGCCCAGGTGATGACCGTTGCCGCCGCCATCGCGATCAGCATCCCCGGCCAGCGCGGCCGGCAACGGCGCAGCACGACGATCAGCGCGATCGTGCCGATCCCGACGCCGAGGGCCGACGGATTGGTCGTCCCCAGGTGACTCAGGTAGGCCGCCCATTTCTCAATGAATTCGGCCGGCACCTCCTCCATCCGCAGCCCGAACAGGTCGCGGATCTGCGTGGAGAAAATGACGACCGCGATCCCCGTCGTGAACCCCGTCACGACCGGGAACGGGATGAACTTGATCAGCGCGCCCATGCGGAACAGCCCCAACGCGATGAGCAGCCCCCCGGCCAGCAGCGTGCAGTAAACCAGCCCGGAGTAGCCGTATTGCAGGTTGATCCCGGCGACGATGACGACGAAGGCGCCCGTCGGGCCGCCGATCTGCACCCGGCTCCCCCCGAGCGCCGAGATCAGAAACCCGGCCACGATCGCCGTATACAGCCCGCGCTCGGGCGGCAGACCCGAGGCGATGGCGAACGCCATCGCCAGCGGCAGGGCGATTACGCCCACGGTCAGCCCGGCGAAGAGGTCTTTGAAAAACGTCTCGCGCCGGTAGTCTTTCAGACACACCACAAGCTGAGGCACGAACACGGGCGGGGAGGGGCCTTTCCAGGACGGATCGCGGCGGGCTGCACGCAATCGGCATCTTCCTCCCACCTGAGGTAAAAATCAACAGGATGCTCCGGGATGGGCAATTAGTCGATAACCGGCATTGGCCTGGGAGTCGGGACTCTCCCCATGTCAACGGATTCGCGGGGGACTGGCCGGTCTTTGCACGGCACATCGGACCTGATAGACTGAGAATCGGGATGGAGTGAGAGGCTGGACTCGGAATAGGCGGAGCTTGTCACACGGCTCCCTTGTCTTCGCGCGCAATACCCACCCATCGCGCTCCGATTGAAGCTACGCCTGCTCCGTACACTCGCAGTAGGCGTTGAGCGCGTCCTGCCGCGAGACAACGCCCCGAAACTCGCTCCCCGCCTCTTGATCCTTGAACACCGGCAGCACCTCCGCTTCCGTCGCGTTGAAGCTCGCCAGCGCCTCCTTCAGCGACATCTCCTCGTGCAGCCGCGGCTGAAAGCTGTCGGTGATGTCCGCCAGCACCAGCAGATCGGCCAGTTCCTCCTCCGCGATCGCCAGCCGCATCTCGTGCAGCGAGACGATCCCGGCGAACTGCCCCCCTTCCCCCCGCACCACGAACCAGCGCGCGGCGCTCTCCTTGAACTGCGCCAGCGCCTGCCGCACCGGCATGTCCGCCGGCAGCTCATCGAAATCCGCCGTATGTACCACGCTCCGCACCCGCACCAGACTCAGCGGATCGACCTGCCGCGCCCGGTCCAGGTCGATCCCCAGCCGCAGAAACTCCAGCGTATAGACCGACACGTTGCGCTGGAGCTGCATCACGAAGAAACACAACGCGACGGTTGTCATCACCGGCAGGATGATTTCCGGCCCGTCGGCGCCCCCATGGCGGATCGTGATCAGGATCGCGGTGATCGGCGCTCCCAGCCCGCCCGCGATCAACCCCGCCATCCCCGTCA
>MVZB01000171.1 GCA_002068205.1 candidate division BRC1 bacterium ADurb.BinA292 | reverse complement strand
TTGGCCAGCATCGGATAAATTGTCCGCTGGTCGATTTCGGTCGGCACCTGCCGGCCGATCAGGATGATGACGAGCAGCATCGCCAGGCAACTGCCCAGTTGCAGCCCCAGCCCGGCGATGAATCGCGCCGTCTGCGCCGACTCAATCCCGATCAGCCGCAAAATCAGCGCGGCGAGGCCGTAGAGCCCCAGCAGAATCAGCAGCACGTGGATCTCGCTGCGCCGCACGGCCTGAATCCAGGCGGCGCGCGCCAGCGGCCCCCACGGGCGCGGCCCCCGCGGCGTTTCCATGGAAAGCAGGGTTTCCTGGGCGGCCAGACTCATGATGCTTCCCCTTTCCTCGGATTTACAGCGCGCGGCGGCGGAACAGCGCGTAGCTTAGCCCCAGATACGGGATCACGAACATCAGGCAGTAGAGCGTGGCCAGCCCCAACACCCACGCCGGCACCGGCGGCCACTCATGCACCACCTTCGCCGACAAATCGAACAGCGCCGGCTGCGGCACCAGGTAGTTGAGCGTGATCAGCACCGCGCGCCCCGCCGCCCCGGTAAACTCGTATACCACCGTCATCGCGTTGGTCATCACCTGCCCCAGCAGGTAGATCAGCATCGCCGTGACGATCGCGGCATCCAGCCCCATCAGCATCGAAAGCAGAAACGAGAGCGCGGCCAGGCACCCGATCGCCAGCCCCTGCATGAACAGGAACTGGCCGAACAGCCGCCAGTCCAGCGGCGCCTGCGTGAACAGCCGCCCCAGGCAGAACACCCCCATGAACAGCCCGAGGCAGAACAGCCCCGCCAGGACGACGCCGACGTATTTGCCCAGCAGGAATTCCCACCGCGCGATCGGCTTGGCCAGCAGCGTGTAGATCGTCCGCCGTTCGAACTCGCGCGGAAGCTGCCGCGCCGCCAGCACGATCACCGTCAGCACCGTCGCCGTCGTCATCACCTTCAGCGATACTTCGTGATAGAACTTGTGCAGCCCCTGCAGGTCGAAGAAGCGCAGCAGCGAAGCCAGCAGCAGCATCCCGGCGGTGATCAGCACGATCGCGTAGATCTCGCGCCGGCGCAGCGCTTCCACGAATATCGTGCGGGCAATCAACCACTGGCGGCGCAACATCACGCGGCCTCCGCGGGACGGATCAGCCCCATGAAGAACTCCTCCAGCGACTGCCCCCTGCCGCCGTTGCCCGCCTTGAGCTGCTCCATCAGCTCCGGCACGGCCGCGTCGGCGACCTTCCGCCCGCCGTGGATCATGATCACCCGGTCGCACAGCGACTCGACTTCGTACAGCTCGTGCGACGAGAAGAAAATCGTCCGGTTGCGCCGCTTCAATTCGAGCAGCACTTCGCGCAGATCATACCGGCCCACCGGGTCCAGCCCCGACGAAAGCTCATCGAAGATCAACAGATCCGGGTCGGCGATGATCGCCTGGGCGATCCCCACCCGTTGCTGCATCCCCTTGCTGAAATGCTTCAGTAGCGTCTCCCCCTTGCCCGCCAGGCCGACCCGCTCGAGCAACTCGGGAATCCGCCGCTTGAGCGTCGCGCGGTCCAGCCCCTGCAGCCCGCCGTAGAGCTCAAGCACCTCGCGCGCCTTCATGAACGGATAATACAGCGAAACCTCGGGCAGATACCCGATCCGCCGCCGCGCCGCGATGCTCCCGGCTTGCTCCCCGAACAGCCGCACCGTGCCCTCGGTCGGATACTGAAAGCCCATCAGCGTCTTGATCGTGGAGCTCTTCCCCGCGCCGTTGGGGCCGATGAATCCCACCGTCTCGCCCGGTTCGACCTGAAACGTGAGCCCCGCGACGGCCAGGTGACGCCTGGCCCCCCGGCCATATCCAATGTGAAGTTGATTGACTTCGATCGCTGCGTGGTTGCCCATCCTGAACCATCCCTGTTCACGATCAGGAGGACGTAGCGCAACCCACGGCCGGAGTCGCGCCATTTGCGACGCCTCCACCGGCCTTATCGGCACGCAGACCCGTCCGGCTTAGCCCCCGCCCCGGCTGTTTCGCGAATTGACACAGCCCCGCCGCGCCGCCGGCGCCAAGCCTTCCGGTTCTTCTTCGCGTCTTTGTATTTTGCGCTGAATTTCCGTGGGTCGCGGCCGCCGCGCGGGGCCTGGCGCGCCGCTCACCCCGTGCCGGGCCTCATCCCGCCTCGGGCCGCAACACCGCCATGGTCGGCTCCACCCACCACTTGCGCGCCGCCTCGCGCACCTGGGCGGCCGTCACCCCCCTCAGCCGCTCCGGATACCGCCACCCCTCGGCGGCGTCGCCCGCGGCGTCTTCCCACCACGCCAGGTGGCTGACCCGCTGGGCGTGGGACTGCTGCCCCATCACGAATTTCCCCAGCACATACTCGCGGGCGCGGTTCAGCTCCTCGTCGCTCAGCAGGTTGTGCTTCAAATAGTCCGCCTCGCGCAGCAGGCCCGCGCGCGCCTCTTCGATCGATTCAGGCTTCGTCCCGATGTAGAGTACCTGATGCCCCGTCAGCCGATAGGAACGCAGCGTCGCCCCCAGCGCATAGGCCAGCGAGCGCTTCTCCCGCAGCTCCGTGAAAATCCGCCCCGCGAACCCTTCGCCAAGCGCGGCCGACCCCAGCCGCAGCGCCGCATAATCCGGATCGGTGATCGGCGGCGTCCGGAACCCGCCGACGATGAAGCCCTGGTTCAGCTCCGGCTTGCGCAGTTCCAGCTCGCGCGGGTGGTCGGCCGGCGGCTGCGTCGCGATCCGCGGCCGCACCGGCCCGTCGTTCACCGGCCAGTCGGCGAGCAACCCCGCCAACAGATCGCGCAGCGCCCCCACCTCAAAATCCCCCACCGCCGCGATCAGCAGTGTCTCCGGCCGGATCATCTCCGCATGCCAGCGCCGGCAGTCCGCCGGCGTGATCCGCTCGGCATCGGCCAGTTCGCCCTCGCTGGCGTGGCCGTATCCGTGCCCCGTGAACATCGCCTTGACGTATTCGCGATAGGTGTAGCTGAATTTCTCATCCTCGATCATCCGCAGGTGCGCGAGCAACTCCTGCCGATGCACCTCGTGTTCCCGCGCATCAAACGCCGGCTCCCGCAGCGACTCGAACAGGATCTCCAGCGCGCGCGGCGCCGCCTCCGCGCTGCAGCGCACGTTCAGGCTGCACGTGTCCATCCCGTCCCCTTCGCCCGCGATCGCGCCGAGCGACTCCAGATCGAACGCAATCTGTTCCGAACTGCGCCGCTGCGTCCCGCGCAGCAGCATCGACGCGGTGAACGACGCCAGCCCGTGTTCCCCCTCGCGCTCATCGGCCGAACCCCGCCGGATGATCGCCGCCAGCGCCAGCAGGCCCGTCCCCGGCCGCGGCGCCAGCAGCGCGTCGGCCCCGCCGATCTTCATCCGTTCGAACCGCACCGGCCCCGACGACCCCCCGTGCGCCGCTTCCATCAGCCTTCCCCCTTCAGCTCGCCGTTGGGACCGACGGAAATCTCCACCAGGCTCTCCTCCAGCCGCTCGGGATGGATCACCCGCGCCGTCGCCGCACTGACCTGCTCCGCCGTCAACGCCTCCAGCTTCTCCAGATACGAATCGAAAAACTCGGTCGAACCGCTCAGCGTGTAGTAATAGCCGATGTTGCTCGCAGCGCCGCTGCTCGTTTCCATCGAGAACAGGTGCGAGCTGGCCAGCAGCCGCCGCGCCCGTTTCATCGCCGGCGGCGTCGGCGGCTCCGCCGCGAATCGCCGCAGTTCCTCCAGCAACGCCTCCCGCAGCCCTTCCCGCTGGCCCGGCTGGCACGTCGCCACAAATACGAACAGCGAATCGTGCGCATGCGTCGGATAATACGAACTGATCGACGAGCAGAGCCCGCGCTTCTCCTTGAGCTCCTGGTGCAGCCGCGCGGCGCGCCCGCTCCCCAGGATGAACTGCGCCATGTCGAGCGGCAGTACCTCCTCGGTCGCCTGCATCCCCGGCGCCGGGAAGGCATACGCCACATACACCTCGCCCCCCGTCGGTTTGCGCTCATGCACCCGCTTGCCCCGCCCGTAGCGCACCGGATGCCGCCGCGTCAGTTCCTCGCGGCGGCGGTCGAACCCGGCAAACGCGGCCTCCGCCCACTCGATCGCCCGCTCCGGTTCGATGTCCCCGGCCACGACCAGCACCGCCCCCTCCGGCCCGTAGCGCCGGTGATAGTAGTCCAGCATCGCCGGCCGGTCGATCGCGCGGATCGTTTCCTCGCTGCCGATCACCGGCAGATGATACGGCCCCGCCTCGAACAGTTCCCCATAGAGCAGCTCATACAGCACGCCGATCGGGTTGTCCTGCTTGCGCCGATACTCCTCCAGAATCACCAGACGCTCCTTCTCCAGTTCCGCCGCGTCCAGCGTGGAGTGGCGCACCATCTCGGCCAGCATCTCGATCCCCGTCCGGATCCGCGCGGCCGGCAGCGTCACGTAATAGTGCGTGAAATCGTAGCTCGTCCCGGCGTTGCTCACGCCCCCCACCGATTCGATCGCCCGCTCGATCTCCCCCAGCCCCCACTTCTCGGTCCCCTTGAACAGCATGTGCTCCAGGAAATGCGAAATGCCGCTTAAATCCTCCGGCTCATCCGCCGCCCCGGTCCGCACCCAGATGTCGGCCGTCGCCACCGCCGCCTCGTGATTCTCCAGCAGGAGCAGCGGCATGCCGCAGCCCAGCGTGTGCCGGTGGGTCGTGTGATGCTGCCGTATCATGCTCGGGCCGCGCCGCCGCGCGCCTCACTTCCTGTTGTGTTCTGGGGGCTTCCAGTCGTATGGTGGGCCGCTGAACGCCCCCGCCCGCGGCGCCCCGTTGGCCTGTTCGGTCGATCGTCCGCGGAACACGGATCGTCCAGTTTAAGTCCGCCGCCGGAAGATGTAAAAAGGATTCCGGGAACGAACCTCAATCCCGCGGGATTCCAACTGCTCCCATCTGTCCCGGAAAACCACCGACCATGCCCCATTCCACCGCCCCATGACGCACCCCCCGCGCCGACTCCTCCTGCTGGGGGCCGGACCGGTTCCGGACGGCGGCTCCCTGCACGCTCCCGGCGTCGCCAATCGCCTGCTCCACTTCCTCCTGCCGGCTCTCAAGGCCGGCCACGAAGCGCTCGTCCTGACGATCGAACCGGACGCCACGGCGCTCGATCGCGACGAGCCGCGGCCCGAGGAACGATCGCGCGGCGCGCTGCGCTGGCGCCACCTCGCTCTTACGGTCGAGGACCTCAAGTCTCATCCGGCAATCCCCAGCCTCGTCGCGGCCTGGGCGCCCGAGCGCGTCGTCGGCGTCGGCACGCTGCAAGCCGCCGCGCGCGCCTGCGCCCTGGCTGCCGACGCCCCCGTCTGGGCCGATTTCTTCGGCGACCCCCTCGCCGAAATCCACGCCCGCAACGAGTTCCTCCCCCCCGGCCCGGAGCGGCTCGATTCGACCTTGCTCGTCTGGGAGCTGATGCTCCGGACCCTGCTGCGCGCCGATGCCTTCTCCGTCGTCTCGCGCCGCCAGCGCGACGCGCTCCTCGGCCAGCTCGCGCTCGCCGGCCGCCTCGCCGCGGCGCCGGAGGCCCGGCATCCGGCGGGCCCGCCCATTGAACCGATGCCCTGCTGCCTGGAGTCGCTCGACGACCGGCCGCCGCCGTCCGCCGACGAGCGCGCCCGCGCCTTCGCGTCCGCCGGCTTGCCCCCCGCGGCCCGGGTCGCCCTCTGGTCGGGCGGCTTCAACGCCTGGGCCGATCCGGCCACCCTCGTCGCCGGCATCGAGCGCGCGATGGCGCGCCGGCCCGATCTGCACCTGGTCGCCACCGGCGGCGCCCTGCCCGGCTACCTCGCGCGGCCCTTCGAACTCTTCCGCGAGCGCGTCGACGCCTCCCCCCATCGCGATCGCTTCCACGCCCTCGGCTGGCTTCCGCTCGCCGAGGCCAACCGCTGGCTGGCGCTCGCCGACGTGGCCCTGCTCGCCGACCGCCCCTGCGCCGAAACCCACCTCGGCGCGCGCAACCGGCTGCTCTATCACGCGGCGGTCGGCTGCCCCGTCGTTGCTTCGACCGGCTCCGAGGTCGTCGCGGAGATGGCCGCCGCCGGCGCGCTTGCCCCGTTCCCCTCCGCCAATCCCGACGCGCTGGCCGGCGAAGTCCTTCGCCTGCTCGAGAACGACGCCGAGCGCCGCCGGCTGGGCGAGGCCGGCCGTCAGTTCTGCCGCCGCCAGTATCTCTTCGAGCACACCTGCGCCGGGTTTCTTGACTGGGTGGCGCGGGCGTCCCCCGCCGCCCGCCCGGCCCCCGACCCCAGCGATCCGCGCCAATGGATCGCCCGCTACCTCACCGCCTGGGCCCAGCCGGGCGAAGCAGACGGCGGCGCGCGGCGACCCCGCCTGCTCGGTCGATTGCTCGCGCGCTTGCGCGCCCCCAACCCCCGATCCCCCGCGGAGCCCCCCTCGCACCCATGAGCGCATCGCAACTCACCGAGCCCGGGCAAGCGCCGGCGCGCCTGCCCGCCGTGGAGCCCTGGCATCCCGGCCTGCGCGGTTTCTACCGGTTCACCCACTTCGTGATGTCCACCGTCGCCCGGCTCTATTGCCGGCGCGAGGTCATCGGCCTGGAGCACTTCCCCCCCAGCGGCCCGGCGCTGATCCTGCCGACCCATTCCAGCTTCATCGATCCGCCGATGGTGGGCGCCGCGCTCAACCGCGAGATCTACGCCCTCTCGCGCGCCGAAATCCTCGAGGTCCCCCTGCTCGGCTGGCTCTGCCGCCGCTTCTACCATGGCGTGCCGATCCGGCGCGGCGGCGGCGACCGCGAGGCGCTCCGCCTCTGCCGACGGATCCTGCGCGCCGGCTGGCCCCTGCTCTACTTTCCCGAGGGCCAGCGCACCCCCACCGGGACCATGCAGCCCCTTCAGCGCGGGTGGATCCTCATCCTCGATGACCTCCCCGGCGTCCCCTGGATTCCCGTCCAGATGCAGTCGACCTATCACATCATGCGCCGCGGACAGCTCTTTCCCCGGCCGCGCAAGCTGCGGATCGTCTTCGGCAAGCCCCGCCCCCTCCCCGAGCGGCGGCCCGGCGAAAACTCCCGCCAGTGGCACGCCCGCTGCAACGCGGAACTCGAACAGGCCCTGCGCGACCTCGGCGCCGTCTGAGTCCCCCTCAACACAGCTCGTCCGTCCTCCTCGTCATCGCCCCCAACGGCCTACCCGGAATTCGGCTCCCGGCTCTCGTCCCTCGTCCTCGGCTCTCGAAATCTTCTCCCCCTCCATCCCAAAATTTTCCCCCAGCATCGCCACCCCCAAACCCTTTCCTTACCC
>MVZB01000170.1 GCA_002068205.1 candidate division BRC1 bacterium ADurb.BinA292 | reverse complement strand
ACCCGCCGACGAGCCGACCGGGACCGCCCAGGTAGAGGAACTGACCCCCGACGCGAGCGCCAACCCCGCAAATGCCCCGGACGAACCCCTCCTGGGCGCCGGCGACCTGGACGAGGAATCGGCCGAGATCGTCGACAGCCAGCTCGGCGCGCTGCTGCGCACGCCGTTGGGGCTGCGCGGCGCGATGGAAGCGATCCTGTTCGCCGCGCCCGAGCCGGTCGGCCTCCGCCGCATGTGCAACATCTTGGGAATCAACGATTCACGCCTCGTGTCGGCCGCGCTCCAGCAGCTCCAGGCCGACTACGACGCCGACCGCCGCGGCGTCCAGATCGTCGAGTCGGCGCAAGGCTACCAGATGGCCACGCGCGAGATGTTCGGCGAACTGATCCTGCGGCTGCGCGGCAAGAAGCGCCGTCCCCCCCTCTCGCCCGCCGCCCTGGAGACCCTGTCGATCATCGCCTACCGCCAGCCGATCATCCGTGCCGAGATCGAGGCGATCCGCGGCGTCGAATCCAGCGGCACCATCCGCAACCTGATCGATATGGGCCTGGTCGAGATGGTCGGCCGCAAGGATGTCCTCGGCCGCCCGCCGATGTACGGCACGACCGAAACCTTCCTGGCGGCATTTGGCCTGAAAGCCCTCGAGGAACTGCCGTCGATCCCCGAACTGCGCGCGCGGATTGACGAACAGGTCCGCGCGGAAGAGGATACCGCCCGCCCGCCGGCTCCCGCCGTCCCCGCGGCGCCGGAGCCCTCCCCCGCCGACGACGAGGCGCGGGAACCCGCGGCCGACGGCTCGGCCACACCGGTTGCCGACGAGGAGCACGCGGATTCATCTACTCCTGGAGCGCCGGAGCGGGCGGAAGACGATCCGGAAGAAGGCTGGGACGAGGTAGCCGGAGCGACCGACGGCGAAGACGGCTCCGAGGAAGACGAGGATGGGGATGGCGAGGACGAAGTCGACGATCCGGACGACCTCGAGGATGAAGACGAGGACGAAGATGAAGTCGACGATGAGCTCGACGACGAGGACGACGAGGCGGATGCGGACGAGGATGCTCGCCGATGAGGCTTAACCGCTTCCTGGCCGCCGCCGGCCTCGGGTCGCGGCGCGCCGTGGAGCAGATGATTCGCGACGGCCGCGTCGCCGTCAACGGCCAGACGGTGACGCAACTCGCGACCCAGGTCGACGAACGGCGCGACCGCGTCGAGCTGGACGGCCGCCCGGTCCGGCCGGCGGCACAGACCCTGTACCTGATGCTGAACAAGCCGCGCGGCTACGACGTCACTCGCGGCGGCCGTCATCACCACCGGCGCGTCTACGACCTGCTGCCCCGCGAGATCCATCCGTCGGTTCAGGCCGTCGGCCGGCTGGACCGCAATTCGACCGGCCTGCTGCTGTTCACCAACGACGGCGATCTGAATTTCCGTCTGACCCATCCGCGCCACGGCTGCCACAAGCACTATGAAGTGCTCGTGGAGGGGGCGGTCGATGACGAAACGCTGGAGATCTTCCGCGAGGGGATCCGGCTGGAGGACGGACCGGCCCAGGCCGTGGAGGTCGCGCGCCTCGAGCCGACGGGCCCCGAGACGACGCGGCTGCGGATCGTGATGGCCGAAGGACGCAAACATATTGTCCGGCGGATGTGCGAAGCGGCTGGTCATCCGGTGCTGGAGCTCGATCGGACGGCCGTCGGGCCGGTGCGGCTGGGCGACCTGGCGCGGGGCAAGGTGCGTCCTTTGACCCGACGCGAGGTCGCCGCGCTGAAACGATCAGTCGGGCTGACCGCCGATCCCCCGACCCGATCCGGTCGGCCCTGACCAACTCCCCTCGTCCCCCGAATCCGAACCGGCGGCGCCGTACGCGGCGGCTTGCCGGGCTCAAGTCCGGTGCGCCCGGCGGCCGATACGCTTGGAGTGCGTTAACCGCGCCTGAATCAGCCATCCAGGCGACGGCCGCACCTTCCGCCGCCGCCGACGGGAACAAGGGATCTCAAGGCAAAAGACCTTGCCACGCGCACAATGGCCTTGGACAATGGGCTCCTGCCTTGGCGCCCCCGTCGCCGCCGCCGGTTGCCATCCTGGTCGCGATTGTTGATCTCATGCAGATTCTGATTGTCGACGATCAACCCGAAGTCCTGATGTTCCTCCAGGAGGTCCTGACCGACCAGGGCTACGAGGTGCTGACGGCCAGCGACGGGCCGAGCGGGCTGGAGGCCTACCAGCAGCACCGCCCCGCGTTCACCCTAACGGATATCTCGATGCCGGGCATGTCGGGCCTGGATCTGCTCAAGCAGATCAAGGAACTGAATCCCGAGGCCGCCGTGATGCTGATGACCGGCGCCGGGTCCGAAGCCTACGCCGTTGAGGCCCTGCGCCTGGGCGCCGTCAACTACTTCAACAAACCGGTCGACATCAATGAACTGGGCAACACGCTCAACCGCTACGCCGCCCTGGCCGCCGGATTCGACTATGAACGCTATGCGGCGCAGTTCATGGTCGCCGAGCACCTCGCCCTGTGCCTCGATAACGACATCGACTTCGTCAACCACGCGGTACAGATGATCATCAATCACTGCCGCTCGATCTTCCCGCTGACCGAGATCTTCACGCTGCGCTTTGGCCTCTACGAGATGCTGGTCAATGCGATCGAGCACGGCAACCTGGGCATCACCTACCAGGAAAAGTCCGCGGCGCTGGAACAAAATCGGCTCGGCGAACTCTTGAAGGAAAGGGCGGCGGAACCCGAACGGGCGGCCCGGCGCGTCCACATCACTTGCGACATCAAGCCCGAGGGGCTGACCTGCCGGATTCGCGACGAGGGCGACGGTTTCGATCATTCGATGTACAGCAACACGACGGATCCGGCCCAGCTCTTCGAGGAACTGGGCACATCGCTCCATGGGCGCGGCATCCTGCTGACCAGTCTCCAGTTCGACACGGTGCGCTTCAACGACAAGGGGAACGAAGTCTTCATTTTCAAGCGTTCACCGAATTTCCCCGCCCCGCCGCCGGGCACGGTCGCCAGGCAGGCGGCCCCGGCCGAACTTCCGTCGGAGCTTGAATTGGATCCATGAAGTCCTGGAACCTGCGTTGCATTGCCCTGCTGGCCTGGATCCTGGCCGGGCATCTTTCCCTGTTTGCTCAACCCGCCGCGGACAAGCCCCCCCTCAACACGCTGGGACTGGAAACCGACCTGAGGGACCCCAGTGCGCAGCCGCTGAGCCTGCCGACCCTCCCGCTGCCCGGCGCCGAGACCGCGTACGAGAGCGAGACCCGTTACGCCCCCACCGCGCGCCCGTTGCCCGAAGTGCCCAGGCCGGTCGAGCGCCCGATCGTCGGCGAGGCCGTTGAGGCCACGACCGCCGGGCTGACCCTACGCGGCTACCTGACGCGCCCGTCGTCGCCCCCGTTCAACGGCGGCCTGCTCCTGCTGCCCGAATTCTGGGGCGTGAACGAGGCCACCCGCCAGCGCGCCGACGATTTCGCCCGTTACGGCTACCGCGTCCTGGTGCTCGATTTTTACGACGGGCAGCCGGTCGCGAGCCGCGGCGATGCCGCGCGGCTCATGCGGGAACTCGACCGCGAGCTGACCCAGCGGCGGATTGGCGCCGCCGCGCAGTGGCTCAGTTCCACCAGCGGCGTCAGGGATCTGCCGGTCGCCATCATCGGTTACGGGCTTGGCGCCACGCTCGGGCTGCACGCGATGACGCAACCGGACCCCACGCCGCCGGCGGTGCGCGGCCTCGTGCTGTTCTATGGCGAAACCATCGCCGAACCGGGCCGGCTCGAAACACTTGGCATCCCCATAGTCGGCTTTTACGCGACCGAGGATTTCTGGGTGCGGCCCGAGAAGGTCGCCGCGTTCGACGATGCCCTCACCAGCGCCGGCGTCCCGCATCAGTTCTTCCATTTCGACACGCAGGCCGGCTTCGGTCTCGAACCGGCCGATTATCGCCAGCAGGGCTACCACCACGCCGCCAACGACCGGATCCTGGACTTCCTCGCCCGCTATCTGCACTGACCCCGCGTCCTCTGCCTTTGCTGTTCGAAAAAAAGAAACGCGATCATGGATGCGGCGGCCCTGCCGATACGAAGGCCAAGCGAAATGTTCAACACGACAGGATGTTGTGAGCCAGCGATGCCTTTGTTCAGCCTCCTCCGCCGCCTGCGCCCCGCGCGCGACCCGATGGCGCCGATCTCCAATGTTCCGCTGAGCGAACAGCAACTGGCCGACGCCAATGCCGCGCTGGGCAACGGCTACCTCCAGGCCGGCGACTATCTGCGCGCCATCGAGGCGTTCACCATGGCCGTCCTGCACGACCCCCAGTTCGCCCGCGCCTACTTCATGATGGGCATGGCCTACTGCTGCCTCGGCCAGCATCGCAACGCCATCGGGACCTACACCCAGGCCATCCTGCTCCGTTCGGACAAGGCGATGTATTTCTTCGGCCGCGCCCGGGCCTATGAGGAACTCGGCGAGTGGGATGAGGCCATCGCCGATTATGAAAGCGTCCTGGCGCTCGAGCCCGACCACGGCGCCGCGCTGCATCAGCTCGAGGAGCTGCGCAAGCGGCTCGACCTGCCCACGGAATCCACGGTGGCCTGACCCGCTGGCTCCCCTGCCTCGGCCGTCAGAGGCTCCCGCGCAATCCACGCGCCGCCCCCGCTGCTACCTCACCTTGCACCCCGTCCGCGCCAATTGATCGCGGGCGACGGCAAGGTAGGCCTCGTCGATATCGAATCCGACGGCGTCCAGGTCAAGTCGCGCGGCGGCGACCAGCGTCGTTCCCAACCCGGCGAACGGGTCCAGGACGCGCCGGATGCGTCTCACCCCGTGCAACCGCAGGCAGCGGTCGGGCAGCGCCAATGGAAAGCTGGCCGGGTGCGGCCGGTCGCGGTCTCGGAAATTGATCGTCTCGTAGGGCATGAACCAGGTATTGCCGCGGCAGTGCAGCCCCCCCGCCGCCGATTTCCAGCGCGTCACGTTGCTCGCATCCTGATACGGCACGCCGATCGCCGTCCGGTCCAGTTCCACATTGCCCTGGTGCGACAGGTGAAAAATGTACTCGTGCTGGTCGTTGACGTAGCGGTTGCTGTTGATCGGCTTGTAATGGCCGACCGTCACGTCGTCCACGATGCCGGGGTAATCGCCGACGTCGGCCTTCGCGATCGAGATCGACTTGATCCAGTGGATGACGTTCTGCAGCGCAAAGTGGCGGCGGAAGATTTCGGCGACTTCCCACGCCCCCCACGGTTCCCTGGGCCGCACGCCGACATTCAGGAAGAGCGACCCTTGCGGGGCCAGGCAGCGCTTGGCCTCCGCGGCCCAGCGGTCGGTCCAGGCCAGATATTCCTGACGCGGCAGGTCATCATTGTACTTTGAGTACTTGATATTCAGATTGTAGGGCGGCGAGGTGACGATGACATCGATTGACCCATCGGCTATGACCGCCGGCGCCCGCTTCAGAAAATCCCCGTGGATCAGCTCGACGGTCGCCTTTGAAGGCTTGACCGGTGGCGACCCCTTCTTCCTGCGGACGGGCCGCTGCGCCTCGGGGGATTCGCTCATCTCGCCGAACAGATCGGCCTGCCGTGCTTCCTTCATCGTAAGCATTCCCCAGGATTGCTGAACATGAAAAGGGGGGCCGGCTCGCACCACGCCCCCCCTGTCACCTGCTCGGAAATCGGTTCTCAGCTCACGCTATTCCTGGGAACCGTAGGTTTCATGAGCGACTCAGGACTCGCCGTCCGCCGCTGCCTCAGACGATCGTCTTCTCGGTCTCGATATCGAAGTAATGGCCCTTGGCCGCGTTCATCAGCAGCGCCTTTTCGTCGTTCGTCTCGGCGCGCACGTGCGCTTCGACCCGCGCGATGAACGGATGGCGGCCGGTGGTCAGGTAGAGATAGACCTCCGAGCCCATCGGCTCCACCACTTCGATCCGCGCCTTCAGTTCGCGGTAGTGCGGATCGGCCTTCTGATAGCTGGGGTCGAAGAAATCCTCCGGCCGCACGCCAAACGTCACGCGCTTGTTGTTGTGGTTGCGCAGCGCCTCCACGTGGGCATCGTAGACCGGGAAGTCGATCGTGCCGCTCTCCTCGAAATACTCGTGGGTCATGCCATCCGTCCAGAGCAACTGGTGGAAGCCCTTGTCCGCGGCCAGTTTCGCAGGGTACAACGAGGCGGCGTAGTTGCCACCGCACTCCGCCACGAACTTGTTGGCGGGATTGTCGTACAGATCAATCGGCTCGGCGATCTGCTGGATCCGCGCGTCATTCATCACGACGATCCGGTCGCCCATCGTCATCGCTTCGACCTGATCGTGCGTCACGTAAATCATCGTCGCCTGCAGCCGGTGATGCAGCTTGCTGATCTCCGTCCGCATCTGCACGCGCATCTTCGCATCGAGGTTCGACAGCGGCTCGTCGAACAGGAACACCTGCGGCTTGCGCACGATGGCGCGGCCGACCGCCACGCGCTGGCGCTGACCGCCCGACAGCGCCTTGGGCTTGCGGTCCAGATACTCCGTGATCCCGAGGATCTCGGCCGCCTCGCGCACGCGCCGGTCGATCTCCGCCTTCGGGAACTTGCGCAGCATCAGCCCGAACGCCATGTTCTTATACACCGTCATGTGCGGGTAGAGCGCGTAGTTCTGAAACACCATCGCGATGTCGCGATCCTTGGGCGGCACGTCGTTGACCAGCCGGTCGCCGATGTAAATCTCCCCCGCGGTGATCTCTTCCAGCCCCGCAATCATCCGCAGCGTGGTGGATTTGCCGCACCCGGAGGGGCCGACCAGGACCACGAATTCCTTGTCCTGGATCTCCAGCGAGACCTGCTCCACGGCGGGCTTGGGCACGCCGGGATAGACTTTCTTGACGTTCTTGAGCACAACTTGCGCCATCGAACCGACCCTGCCTTTTCAAAAAACCCGCCCCGGCTTCGATCAACCACAGAGGCGCGACTCCACCTTTTCCCCCAGCCGTTCAACCATGTTGCGTGGAATCGCTGACCCGGACACCCGTGACCCGAACCCGAGGTCGGCCTCCAATTATGCGGCGCAAGTCGAAATTCGCAAGCAGGAACACCGCCCTCCCGGCACCCGACATACAAGGATGCAGGCCCGGACAAGGGGAAACTGGCCCGGGCGGCCTAGCGGCCCAATTCATCCCATCCGCAGGGCTCGCCGCCGTGCCGGTCCCCGATTTTCGACTCGTGAACAGCCAGGTCCGCCGCCTTGATCCTTCACGCAGCTGAGAAGAGGTGGGATAAAAAAGAAGAACCATCGGTTTACCTGTGGTATTTG
>MVZB01000169.1 GCA_002068205.1 candidate division BRC1 bacterium ADurb.BinA292 | reverse complement strand
CCGCCCCCGCGTCCGGCCGCTCCGGGCCGTCGCGGCCCCCGGCGACGAGAATCAGATCGTCATCGCCGTCGCCGTCGATGTCGGCGCAGGCGAGCGCCGAACCCAGCCAGTCTTCCTCCGCCGCGCCCAGGATGCACGTTGCCCCCTGCGCCGGCGCGCCGTCGGGGTTCACGCTCACGACCCGACCCGCCGCGTCCGTTCGCCCGTAGACGACATACACCGTCCCGGCGCCGGATCGCCCCCCGGGCGATTCGCCATGCGCCCCGATGACGAGGTCGTCGTAGCCGTCGCCGTTGATGTCGCCGGCGGCCAGGGCGAATCCAAACAGCCCGAAATCCATCTCGCCCCCCAGCCGGCTCTCACCGGCACGCGCCGCGCCACCGGTGTTCAGATCGACGACCAGCGGCGGATCCCGGCGCCCGAACAGCACCACCACGTCGCCCCGCGCCCACCCGAACCCTTCACCCAGCCCGCCGAACAGGCTGGAGACCGCCAGATCGTCATACCCGTCGCCATCGAAATCCCCGAATGCGATCGACTCGCCCAGGTTGTCCTGCTCGTCGTCGCCCAGGATTCGCGTCACCAGGCCAAACGGCAGCGACGTGGAGCTCAAGAGGTCCGTTTTCTCCGGCAACAGCGGCAGCGGCGTGGGCGTGGGCGTGGGCGTCGGTTCGGGCGGGAGCGTCAAGGCCGGCGTCGCGTAGCCGTCGCTGCTCTTGAGCAGAACCGCCTCGCCCGAGGCCAGCGCCGTCCCCGCCGGCGTCACGCCGGGCAGCCCGGCGAGCAGGTCGAACTGGCCGTCGCCCTCGAAATCGAGCGCGCCGCTCAGTGCGCCGCCGAACCCGCTCCCGGTCGCAACAACCGGCGGCTCAAAAATCCGCGTCGGCCCGCTCTTCAGGACGTCATAGACATACACGCGGCCGGCGCGCGCGACGCCGCGGCTCGTCTCGCCCGGCGCGCCCACCAGCAGGTCGCCGCCCCCCGCGATCGCGGCCAGCGCCTCGCCAAACCGCCCGCCGGCTTCCGCATTGGGCGACGTCAGCGTGCGCCACGGCGGCTCGCTCGCCGCGCTGCTCCCCCCGCGCGCATTGAACAGGTAGACCCGCCCCGCGCCGGCGGGCAGCGATCCGCCCCCTTCCCCCGGCGCGCCGACGGCCACGTCGGCATGGCCGTCCAGCGTGAAATCGCGCACCGCCGCCACCGCCGCGCCGAAATACCCGCCGAACGCCGGGCTGGGCGATTCATACAGTCGCGCCAAACTGTTCAACCCGCCCGCATACAGGTAGGCGCGTCCCCCCTGCGTCCCGCCGCCGCCGCACCACGCGAGCGGCGCCCCGCACAGCGCATCGCCGCGGCCGTCTCCCGTGATGTCGGCCGCCCCCGCCACCGAGTAACCGAACTGATAGAAAATGTCGAAACCGAACTCCGGCGGGACGAACCGCCCGATCCGCTGGCCGCTCGCCCCCGAAAACAGATGCACGACCCCGCCGTGAAGGCTCGAATACGAAGCGGCAGCCCGCTCCCACGGCGAACCGACCAGGATCTCCGGCTGCCCGTCCTGGTCGGCGTCGGCGACGCTGCCAACCGCATGACCGAACCAGCAGCGATCGCCGGCGTAGCTGCTCTCCGGCACGAACTCCCGGATCAAGATCCCCGTCGCGCCCGAGAAAAGGTAGACGCGGCCGGTCTCGCTGCTCGACGCGATCCGCTGGCGGGGCGCGCCGACGATGATCTCCCCGCGGCCGTCGCCGTCCAGATCGGGCGAGCCGGCCACCGCGAACCCGAATCGGCCCGCCCCCGCCTCCGGCCGCGGCGCCAGATAATACAGCAGCGCAGCGTCCGCCCCGGAATAGACGTAAACCATCCCCGCGCCGTCCGGCAGCGACCCGGGCCCTTCCATCGGCGCGCCGATTGCAATGTCGGGCGCCCCGTCCCCGTCGACGTCGGGAATGCAGGCCACCGCCGCGCCGAAATCCCCGCCGCTGCGCGGAAACTCCGACCGCAGGCGCAGCGACTCGGCCGCGTGGGCCGCACTCGCCGGCGCGCCCCAGCTCACAAGCAGCAAAAGGAATTGAATCCAGCGGTCCGGAACCGAAACACGGCGCCCGAGACCCGCGGCCCGACGGACTGGCATAAACCAGGACAACTCCTGACGCGACGATTGGGAGTTGTGCGGGACAATGGAGCAGCGATCAACTGGCAGGAAGGATATGACTTCCGCACCCGAAAATCGATTTCATTTTCGATGTGACGGCAGAATTCCCGCATCCCGCGCCGCACTCAAATCCGCCGCGCCGCGAATCGCCTGCTCTCTCGCGCCCGCCGCCTCCGAACATGGTGCGGTATGCAACACTGTGCGTCAGAATGCCGCGCCCCAACGCCGCGGCGCTTCGCGGCCGCTTTCGCTGGCCAAGCTCTCGCGCCATGATTTAGCATGATTTCCGCCGCCGGGGGGGATTCCCCCCACCCCCGCCCATCCGGCATATGCCTTGCATTCGAGAGGCGCGAGGCAGCGAGCCCTGCTTCCGCTTCGCGGTTCGCGCCTGGCATCACGATTGACCGAAAGCGAGCTCGAACATGTTCTTCGATCCGGGATATCTCCTCTTCGTCTTCCTGCCGACGCTGATCCTGGCCGGCGGCGCCAGCCTGTGGGTCAAGTCGGCGTTCTCCAAATACAGTAAGGTCCGCGCCAGCTCCGGCCTGACCGGCGCCCAGGCCGCGAGGGCAATGCTGCGCGCCGCCGGCATGGACCGCCACGTCTCGATCGAACGCGTCTCGGGCCATCTGTCGGATCATTACGATCCGCGCCACAAGGTCCTGCGCCTCAGCCCGGCCGTCCACGATCAGGCCAGCCTGGCCGCCGTCGGCGTCGCCTGCCACGAGGTCGGCCACGCTCTCCAGGACGCCCAGGCGTACAAGCCCCTCGTCCTGCGCAATGCCATCGTGCCGACCGCCGGCTTCGGCTCGAATTTCGGCATGATCCTCGTCATGATTGGCCTCGGGATCAGCACCCTGACGCAGAGCGCGCTGGGCTTCTACATCGCGATGGGCGGCGTCCTGCTGTTCGGCACGGTCGTCGTGTTCCAGCTCGTCAACCTGCCGGTCGAGTTCAATGCCTCGGCGCGGGCGAAGCAGATGGTCGTCCAGCTCGGCATCGTCCAGCCCGGGCGCGAGGCCGGCGCGGTCGCCAGCGTCCTGAACGCCGCCGCGATGACCTACGTCGCCGCCACCGTCACCGCCATCCTTCAGATGCTCTATTTCCTGATGCTCGTGATGGGCCGGCGCAACTGACGCCTGAACCGGTGGATGGGGCTCATCCCCCCCACCATCATAATTCGTCCCTCACCCTGAAATCCTCCTCGCTCCCGAAGGCCCCAACCCCAAAACTCCGCTCTCGCGCCGCCACCGTTTTTTTTACGCACAGGGGTTGACACGCCGCCGATCCTCACTTATAGTTTAAGGGAAGCAGCGGTGAATCCTTCCCCGAAGGGGCGTGTCCTCTCACCTCCCTTCCGTGGCTTTCTCCCCCAACCGCGGTCACCCCGCGGCTCCCCCGTCCCGGACCAGCGCCCCTCCCCGCCGGGACGGGGGAGTTCCCCTTCACATCGTCCCGCGTCTTCGGAATCGCCCCCAACGGCCCGCCCAGAATTCGGCTCCCGGCACTCGTCCGTCGTCCTCGGCTCTCGAAATCGATTTGGCTCCTCGTTCTGAATCTCCAGGTCCACGAACAGCGCATATCCATTTATGCCCATTCGTGTCTTTCGTGATCCCCTATTCAAAACCGGATCTCATCCAGCTCGTCGGTCCGCAGCACCGGTCCTTCGCAGCAGATCCGCACGTAGCCCCGCCGCGTCGGCACCACGCACCCCTGGCACGCGCCGATCCCGCAGCCCATCTGGTTTTCCAGGCTGACCTGCCCCTCCAGCCCGGCCGTGCGCATCCGCCGCAGCAGATCGTCCATCATCGGGTTCGGCCCGCAGGTCAGGATCGTCGTCTCCGGCGTGAAAAAGCGCTCCGCCGCCGCCGTCACGAACCCCGCCTCGCCCAGCGACCCGTCGTTGGTCGTCAGCACCAGCCGGCTTGCCACCGGCCGGATCTGGTCCAGCAGCACGAAATCGCCCGCCGTGCGCGCCCCGTAGCAGAAGATGACTTCCGGCGCCGGCTCGGTCCCGGTCTCCCGCGCACGCGCCTCGTTGGCGACGAACAGCAGCGGCGCCACGCCGACCCCTCCCGCCACCAGCAGCAGCCGCCGCGCCCCGTCCCAGGCGAAACTCCGCCCCAGCGGCGCCAGCATGTCCACCCGCGCGCCGGGCCGCAGCGCCAGCAGCATCCGCGTCCCCGCCCCAACTTCCTTGATCAGCACCGTGAACGTCCCGGCCGACCGGTCCACCGTGCAGATGCTGAACGGCCGGCGCAGCAGCGGATCGCTCCCGTAGCCCGGCCGGATATTGACGAATTGCCCCGGCCGCGCCGCCGCCGCGATCTCCGCATCGCGGTAGTGATGCAGCACCGTGCCGGGAATCAAGGTCTCGTTGCGGATCAGTTCGACGCTGACTTGCTTCATGGTTCCACTCCCCGTTCACCCTACCAGACCGCCCCGCCAAATGCGACGCCCACGCCCCACGTCAAATCGTCCCTCGTCCTCGGCTCGCGATGCGTGCGTTTCGTGATCCAAACATCCCTCGCCCCACCCCACCTCGAAGCCCCCACTCCCCGTCTCTCGGCTGTCGCATCCCGCCCGCGCTTCGGCTATAGTGGCCCTATTTCGTGGGTAAGGGAGGCGGCGCATGGGCTGGCGGCAGCGGCTGCGAATCGGGCCGGGCGAGATCATCATCCTGATGACGATCGGCATCCTCGCCCTGATCGTCATCACCGGCAACCTGCGCAATCTGCGCGCCATCCTCAACTGGCTCTACAGCCCCTATGCCGCGTTCATTGTCGTCATCATGCTCGTCGAATACCTTCTGCTCAAGGGCGCCGACCGTTCGCACATCTACCGGCGCGAACTCGACGCCGCGCGCCAGAAACGCCGCGACGACCTGCTGGCGCTGCGCCAGATCGAGACCGAACTGGTCGATCTGCGCGCCCGCCTCGGCGCCGAGCTGGAGAACCCGACCGAGCCGGGCCGCCTCGCCGACACGCTCGATCACTCCCGCTCCACCGTCGAACGCGTCCTGTCCCTCATCCGCGACCGCATCTGACCCCTCCAGCGAACCTCGTCCCTCGCCCCTCGACTTCGTGATCGCCCCCAGAGGCCCGTCCCAAAATTCGGCTCCCGGCTCTCGTCCCTCGCCCTCGGCTCTCGAAATGCCACCCTTCTCTCCCCCCGGTTTCCGCCGTCCCGATGGGACTCGGTCGCTCAGGCGATCCCGGTTCCCGCCACTGCAGTAGCGGGCTGACGTCCGCCGTCCCTGGCGGGACTGGCCGTCAAATCCCCCCGCGCCGCATTTCACGCTAGGCGAAGCCTTGCCCATGGCATAGGATTGATCTTAAGCTGAATTCTCTCAATGTCGCGGTGGCCGACACCGGCGAGGGCGAATCCGCGGCGGCGAGGGCCGAACCCCTTCGCCGCTTCGCCCGCAACCACCGAAAGCCCCAATCCGAACCCCGTCGCGCCGACCGCGACTCCCGTGAGACCCGGATGTTCCGCTTGCCGTTCGCCTTCCTCCCCCACCTTGCTGAAGGGTACGACTCCAGCTATGAAGCTCCCTCTCCCCCGCCTTTCGCTGGCTGTGCTCGCGCTGCTGCTGCTGGCCCCCGGATGCCGGCAGCGGCCCTATCTCGAAACAGTGTTTCAGACCCCCTACCTCGGGTTTCCCGGCGGCCTGGATAATCTGCTGCGGCTCGACGTCAACCGCCTGCGCGGCCGCGACTGGTATCGCGAGACGCTGCGCGAGGCCCGCCAGAGCCCCCGCTGGGGCCTCGTCATCCAGGGCTTCACCGAACAGGTCCAGTACCAGCCCTGGCAGGAAATCGACGAACTTTACGTCGGCATCCGCGGCGAGGTCACCGCCGACCAGCCCTTCCGCAACGCCGTCTTCATCGCGCGCGGGCGGTTCGAGCGCCCCGCCGAAACCCTCGAGCGCCTGCGCCTCTGGCTCGGCCAGGAATTCCTGATCGACCCGCCCCCTTTCCGCCAGAGCACCTACGGCGACGGCTGGCCCGTCTTCCAGACCAGCGGCCAGAGCCAGTATCGCGAAAGCGTCGTCCACGAACTGAGCTTCGCCTTCCCGACGCTGCCCGCCGCCGGCGACAACGCGCCGCCGCCCCCCACGCTGATGGTCTTCGGGCTGAACCGCGGCCTGTTCAACGACACGCTGGCCGTCATGGCGGGCGAGGTCGACGGCCTGCAGAAGGACGCCGAGTGGCTTGCCCTGCTGCAGCGGCCCAACATCGGCGCGCTGGCGTGGGGCACCGGCCGGACGCACAACCTGAAGTTCGCCGCCGTGCGCGAACTGCTCGGCCGCGCCCAGGCCTATTTCTTCCACCTCGATTTTGAGTCCAGCAACCTCAAGGCCGAGGTCGGCCTGGTCAGCGGGTCGATCGATCAGGCTCAGGCGCTGACCGATCTGGCACAGCAGAAGCAGCAGTTGCTCGTCGCCGCCTGGCAGCCGATCGCGCCGGTCGCCCCGGCCCTGGCCGAGGTGCCCGGCAAGCTGTTCATCATCACCGAGGCCGAAACGACCAGCATCCGCCTGTCGCTGACGCATCTGGAGTGGCGCGCCGTCCGCGATGACTTCAAACGCATCCGCTCCACCACCCAGAGCCTCCCCCTCCCCCCCCTGTAACCCCTCGGTTCGTCCCTCGTCCGCTCGATCACGTCATCGTGATCGTCCCGGTTGCATTTGTCGCGCCCGCGCGGTATCCAGATCCTGCCAGGTTCATTCAGGCGGCGGGAAGGGGTCCCCCATGACGAGCCAAGCGGGCAGGTGGTCGCGCGCGGAACTGCTGGTCGTCTTCCGGCTCTACTGCCGGACGCCGTTCGGCCGGTTGCACCGGCGCAATCCGGAAATCGTGGCGCTGGCGCAACGCATCGGCCGGACGCCCGACGCGGTCGCGATGAAGGCGTGCAATTTCGCCAGCCTCGACCCGCAATTGCGCGAGCGGCGGATCTCGGGATTGGGCAACGCCAGCCGCGCCGACCGGGCGTTGTGGGAGGAGTTCGCGGCGGACTCGGCGGCGGTGGCGCTGGCGGCCGAATCGGCCTTCGCCGAGCTGACCGGTTTGGAAGACGAAACGACCGTGCCGGAGCTCGGCCCGGCGGGTCAATCCGCGCCGCGGGGGCGGCCGACGAAGCCGCGCGAGCGGGTGAGCAAACCG
>MVZB01000168.1 GCA_002068205.1 candidate division BRC1 bacterium ADurb.BinA292 | reverse complement strand
GCGTGCTCTACCACGGCCGCCAGTATGTGATTTACCGGGGGATGGGCTCGATCGAGGCGATGGCGCAGCGCTACGGCAGCGCCGACCGCTACGGCCAGGCGCAGACGACGCCGGAGAAACTGGTGGCCGAGGGGATCGAGGGGATGGTGCCCTACGCCGGTTCGGTGAACGATGTGCTGGCGCAGTTCATCGGCGGGCTGCGCAACGCGCTGGGCTACAACGGTTGCCGGACGATTCCGGAGTTGCAGGAGCGGGCCCGGATGGTGCGCGTCTCCGACGCCGGCCGGCGCGAATCGCACCCCCACGACATCACGCTGACCAAGGACGCGCCCAATTACAAGGTGATGGGCGGGGACGGGCTGTAGGGCCGATTCTCGAGTGCCGAGTTTTGGGTGAGCCTTCGGGAGCGAGGACGTGGGACGTGGGACGTGGGACGTGGTTTGGCGTAAGGGCGGGGTTTTTCCGTTCTTGACCGGCCCCGCGGCCAACCTATGATCGAAGGCACAGACGCCATCCGGCGTAGAGGAATCCGGCCCGCTGCCCTCGCCCGCGGCATGGGCCCCTGGAAGCATCGCATCCCGCCATGGTAGACACTCCCCCGCCCACCTCCGCGGAAGTCCCGCGCGTTTTGATCATCGATGATGAATTCGACGTGCGCCAGATCACCAGCATCGCGCTGCAATACGAGGGCTGGATGGTGCGGGAGGCCAGCAATGGGCGTGAAGGGCTCGCCATCGCCCGGGAATACCGCCCGCATCTGATCCTGGTCGACCTGATGATGCCCGAGATGACGGGGGTGGAATTCTGCCGCCGGCTGACGGAGATCCCCGATCTGCGCGACGTCTCCATCCTGCTGATCAGCGCCGTCAGCGAACGAGCCAAGGTGCTGAACGATTTCTGGGAGTTGCCACTGGCGCGCAAGAACTACCTGCACAAGCCGTTCACCAGCGACCAGCTCGTGGAGTGCGTCAAGGGGCTTGTGCCGCGGTTCCAGACGGGATCGGCGCCGATTCGGCCGGAACCGGCGCCGCGACCGCGGCCGGCCGCCGCGCCGACGCCGCCGGCCATGCCCGCCAGGTCGGCGCCCTCCGAACCAAAGAAACCCGTGATGGCCGCATCGCCGAGCCAGGCCGGCGGGCTGGGCGATCACCGTGCGGGCTACCGGGTGCTGATCGTCGACGACGACCCCGACATCCGCATGATCCTGAGCACGGCGCTGGGAATCTACCATACGGTCGAGACGGCCGAGAACGGCAAGCTGGGGCTCGCGGCGCTGGACCGGTTTCTGCCCGACTTCATCATCATGGACGTGAACATGCCGGTGATGAAGGGACCGGAGACGGCCGAAGCCATCCGCAAACACCCGCGGCTGCGTCACGTGCCGATCTTTTTCCTGACGGCGGAGACGGACAAGGATCTGCCGCGCAAACTGTATGACGTCGGGGGGAATCTCTATTTAAAGAAGCCGCTCGATCCGCAACAGTTGCTCAAGTTCATCGATTTTTTCCTCAAGGAGACAGAGCTGGAGCGGGAAGGGAATTACAAGAAATTCAAGGACGCGCCGCCGATTGAACAGCCCACCGCGCCCGCGGCGGGAGCGCCGGCCGCGCCCACGCGCGCCCCCGCCCGGGCCGCCGCGCCCACCGGCGGGACCAGCGTGCGCATTCTGACGATCGACGCCAGCCGCGAGGAACAGGTGCTTCTGCGCCAGCTCATTCAGGGCTCCGATGGGCAGCCCCCGCTGGTGAGCGGCGGCCCGTATGAATTGATCTGGAGCGACCAACCGCGGCCCGCGCTGGCCAACCTGGGCGACTGGGAGCCGGACGTGATCCTCTACAATCCACGCAATCCCGGGCTCGATGGGGTTGCCTTCGGCCAGACGCTCAAGCTGGAGCATCAACTCGACCCGTGCCAGGTGGCCTTTGTCGGGACGCGGTTCTATGACGCCGATCATGCCTACAGCGAGCGGCACTTTGGCCGGAAGGTGATCGATTTGTCGATGGATCGGCAGGCGATCGCGCGCGGGCTGGAGGGGGTGCTGGCCGAGGCGGCGCGGAACCCGCGGCCGAAGAAATTGAGTTTCGAAGCGCTTCAGCGTCAGGATCGCGACGACCTGCGGCAGCAGGCGGCGCAGCAGGACCGGCTGACGAAGGAACGTGAATCGTTCCGCCGCCGCTACGCAGGCATCCAGCAGTTCATCGACCGAAATTTCTGAGCCGATCGCCGCCGCTCAGCGCGGAAGACTCGACGGCAGCAGCAGGCAGCGCAGGAAGACTTCCTCGCTGTGGCCGCGGAAGTTGCGCATCAGGCTCTCGATGCGCGCTTCTTGCTGCGCGGTCAGCTCGTGGTATTCAACCCCCAGCTCGGTGCAGGCCGGGTCGCGGGTGTTGATCCAGACGCGGCGCACCGGCACTTCGAACTTGTTCAAGGAGAGGCTCAGGTAGGGGTAGACGACGACGGTGAACTGCTCATCCTCGAACAGGTCGTCGGAGTGAAACCAGATGCGCATGCCGGTGCGACTGATATCATAGATCAATGCGCTGATGGCCGCGCGGTCGGCGTATTCGTCCTTGGGTCGGAACAGATAGACCGGTTCGAGGCGCTGGCGCTTTTCGATCGCCAGCTTCAGAATGCGGACCCGTTCCTGGTGACGTCGTTCCATGGTTCCCATCCATCGGTCTCCCGCATCCGATTCCGACTCACGACCGTATCACAGCGCAAACGCTCCGACAATCGGCGGAATCGCCCGAGCGGAGGCGGTCGCATGCTGGGCCCCGGCGGCGCTGCATGTGCTCGTCGCAACGATCTGCTGGACCCGGGGACTGAGGTTCGCCGATCCCCCCGAGGGGATGTGGGATTTCTTCTGGCAGGCGATCCCCAAGGCCGACCTGATCGCCCGCCCCTGGCAAAGCATCTGGCGCCTGCATGCGCAACCCCCCGGCTATCAGCTCTGGGGGCTGTTCTGGCTCGCGCTCGGCGGGCCCGAGCGCTTCCCCGCCAACGTGCAGATCGGCCATGTGCTGCTGGGGGGACTCGTCACGGCGTTCAGCTGGAAATTGGCGCACGCGCTGACCGGCAGCCGAGCGTGGGCCACGCTGGCCGGCCTGCTGACAGCCCTCAACCCGTCGCTTTTTCTGTATGAGGGGTATCTGATCTACGAGATGCTGGTAATCGCGCTCGTCACCGGCGCGGGGGTGGCGCTGTGGCGAACGCTGCGGGAGGGGCGCACGCGCTGGCTGGTGCTTTACTGCGCGCTGCTCAATCTGCTGGTCCTGACCCGCAGTCTGTATCACCTCGTGTTCCTGGCGGCGGCGCTCGCGCCGGCCTGGCCGGCGTTGCGGCGGCTGCGGCCCTGGGGCCGGGTGCTGCTGCTGGCCGGGACGTTCGCGTTGCCGGTGGCGTGGTATGGCAAGAACTATTGCCAATACGGCTTTTTCGGCGCGTCGAGCTGGTTCGGCATGGGCCTGTTCAAGACCGTCAGCACGTATTACCTCCAGCCCGACTGGGAGGCGGTGGAACCGGCGATCCGACCGGACTATCCCTACGTTCTGGACAAATACGCCTACCAGCACGCGATCGCGGAGTATGAAGCCTACGGCTTCGACCGCGAGAGCGAAGTTCCGTTGCTCTCGCGCAACAATCTACACAACATCAACGTTCCCGCGATTTCAGCCGGCTACGGCGCGGCGGCGCTCAAACTGATCCGGCTGCGGCCGGCGCTCTACCTGCTGGCGGTGCTGGACGGCTACGGCAGCTTCTGCCGCACGCCGGGGACGTTTGTCCATCTGAGCGTCAATTGGGAGCAGGCCCCCTGGCTCCCGGTCTATCGCGAAGCGATCTATGGGGAATGGCTGGAGTCGGAATTCAGCGTCCATCTGCCCTTTTCGATCGGGTCGATGATGTTCTTCTACTTTCCGGCGCTGATGCTCGGCGGCTGCGCGACGGTCGGGTACTGGCGGCGGCGGGCGCGCGCGCGGGGGTTGTTCGACCCGCGCCCGTGGCTGCTGGGTTGGATGGTGCTGGTCTGCGTTTACGTGGCGATCATCGGCTCGCTGTTCGAGAACGGCGAGAACATGCGGTTCCGCTTCGCGACCGAGCCGCTGACGTTTGCGATCGGACTGCTGCTGATCAGGGGCGGCTGGCGCCGTTGGCTTCGGCCATGGCCTGGACGGCTTCGGCAATCGAGAGGCGCTGCTCGTAGACGGCCCGGCCGGTGATGGCGCCGATCAGATTGGGCCGGTTCAGATCGCGAAGGGCGCGCAGATCGGCCACGTCGCGGATGCCGCCAGAGGCGATGACGCGCATGGCGACGGCGTCGGCCATCTCGGCCTGCGCCGACAGGTTCGGCCCGCTGAGCATGCCGTCGGTGGCGATGTCGGTATAAATGACGGTGCCGACGCCCATCGCCTGGAGCTCGCGGGCGAAGTCGATGGCGGTCAGCTCGGACGTTTCCACCCAGCCTTCGATGGCGACGCGGCCATCCTTGGCGTCGATGCCGACGATCAGCTTATCGCCGTAGTCGGCGGCGAGCCCGGCGATGAGGGCGCGATCGCGCAGGGCGCTGGTGCCGAGGATGGCGAAATCGAGCCCGAGACCGAGGACGCGCTCGACCAGGTCGCGCGTGCGCAGGCCGCCGCCCATCTCGATCTGCAGCGCCGTCGCCTCGCGGATGCGGCGGAGGATCTCCAGGTTGCGCGGCTGGCCGGTGAAGGCGCCGTCGAGATCGACGACGTGCAGCCGCCGCGCCCCGAGCGCTTCGAACTGGCGGGCGACGGCGACCGGATCGTCCGAGTAAACCGTCTTTTCCTCCGCCCGGCCCCGGCTGAGTCGCACAACCTGGCCGTTCATCAGATCGATGGCGGGGATCGGGAGGAACATCAGGGATTCAATAGTCAGGAATCAAAGTTCAAAGCTCGAGGTTCATCATTCAAGCCATGGCGAATCTGGAACGTTGAATTGCCGATTGCTCAATCCGCGATGATCACGAGGTAGCGCTCGGGTTCCTCGCCGCGGCTGAAGGTGGTGATGCCCGGTTCGCTCTTCAGGTAGTGGTGCAGGTATTTGCGCTCGAGGGGGGGCATGGGATCCAGCTCGATCTCGTTGCCGGTTTCGCGCGCGCGCTTCATCGCGAGCTGGCCCAGCTTTTCCAGCTTGGCGAACTGGCGCATGCGGTAGCCCTCGATGTCGATCACGACCAGCGGCGAGTCGCGGCCGACGCGCATCACCATGCGGGTGATCAGGTGCTGGAGGGCATCCAGGTTCTGGCCGTCGCGGCCGATCAGCAGCGACGCGGCCTGCTTGGAGGTGATGTGGATGAAGATGATGCCGTTGCGGATCTCGTCCTCGAGTTCGGCCTCGATGTCGAGGATCGAGAGAATCGCCTCGAGGTGATCGAGCGCCTTGTCGGCGACATACTCGCTCTTGACCGACACGTGCATCTGCATCAGCGGGGTGGCGCCCGGCAGCAGATCCTCTTCTTTCTCGCGGGTGACGTGGTAGTCGACGGCCTCGCGCGGCAGCCCGAGCCGTTGCAGCGCTTCCTCCAGCATCTGGGCCTCGTCGTTGCCGGCCACGACAATATCGCTCATCGATGTCGATTCCTTCCTGGCGAAGCTCCCTCCGGCAGCGCGGCGGCGAGGGTTCCCCTCAACTCGACGCCCGCGCCGGCGCATGGGCGGACGCCTGCGGCGGTTTGCGGATGTGCTTGTTGACCCACACCTGCTGCAGAACCTGCCACAGGTTGGAAACCAGCCAATATAACATCAGCCCCGAGGGAAAGCGATAGGTTATGAACAGGATGATGACCGGCATGAAGTACATCATCGTCTTCTGCATCTGAGCCTGTTGCGGGTCGGTCGGGGGGGTCGTCATGAACTTGCTCATCGCCATTTGCGAGGCGGCGGTGATCAGCGGCAGCAGGTTGAACCACTCGCCAATGAACGGCAGCGCGACGGGCAGCCGGAACAGCATGTCGGGCCGCGACAGGTCGGCCACCCACAGAAAACTGGCCCCGCGCAGGTCGATCGACTGATACAGGAGCCGGTACAGGGCGTAGAAGATCGGGATCTGGATCGCCATCCAGATGCAGCCCTTGAACATCCCCAGCGGGTTGACCCCATGCTCGCGATACAGCTTGAACATCTCCTGCTGCTTTTTCTGGGGGTTGTCCTTGTATTTTTCGTTCAATTTGTCGATCAGCGGCTTGATCCGGTTCATTTCGGCCGTCATTTTGGCCTGCGACTTGAGCCCCTTGTGGACCAGCGGGAAGGTAACCAGCTTGACAAAGACCGTCAGCAGGATGATCGCCATCCCCCAGTTGGCCACCAGCCCGTGGAACCAGTCCAGCAGGCGCATCAGGATCAGGCAGAGGCCGCGCATGACGCGGGTCGAGTCGTAGAACATGACGCGGTCCAGGTCGTGGCCGGCCTGCTCGAGGACCTTGTGCTGGCGCGGGCCGGCGAACAGGTCGAACCCGGCGGTGAACTGCTGGCCGGGCCCCAGGTCAAACGGCGGCGTGTAGATCTCGGCGGCGGGGTAGTACGGCAGGTGCTCCTTCTGGCGCTGGGGGGGGATGAAGCGCGCCAGTTCGGAGGGGATCATGCTTTTGAACGTGGTGACGGGGGTCTGGCCGTCGGGAATGAGCGAGATCAGGTAATACATCGAGGCGACGCCGCCCCAGCGCAGGCTGGGCGTGTTGAGCGCCTGGCTCTCGCCCGGCTCCTTCATCTTGTAATAAAAGAACTCCTGCTCGGTCTGGGCGACGGCGCTGACCGAAGCAAAGCGGGCAATCGGATTGTCGTCGTCGAAGGGCAGCCCCAGACCGGGGCCCAGCGTGACGCCCAGGCCGCCGGTGCCGCTGTCGAACGTCAGGCTGAACTGCGACTCATTGGTGACCTGGATGCGCAGGCGGCCGGCAAACCCCTGCTCGGCCAGCAGGAAGGTCTTGGCGACGCGCACGCCGGGCTCGACCAGCGGCGAGGTGAACCGGTAGCCGGTGAAGCCCTCCTCGCGCACCGGTTCATGGGTGTAGACGTCGCTGTTGAGCTCGTTGAGGTAGCTCTGGCCCATCTCGCGCAGGACCAGTTCGAAGGGGAGCGGGTAGTCGCCCTGGTGCGCCAGGCGGGGATCGATCAGGGGCTCATGCCCCTCGGGAACGAGCGGGGCGTCGCGATTGATGGCGGCGAGATCATCGGGCGAACGCGGCGTGACATATTCGGGGTCGATGATGTCCCAGCGGACCGGGACGGCGCCGGCGGTCGAAAAGACGACTTCGAATTGAGGGGTGGTCAGGGTGAGTTCGTCGGCGGGGGGGCGCGGTTCGGCCGGCGC
>MVZB01000167.1 GCA_002068205.1 candidate division BRC1 bacterium ADurb.BinA292 | reverse complement strand
TCGGCGGACGCCGGGGGGTGGGCCTGGGCGCCGAAGGGGGGGAGCGGGACATCGCTCGGCAGCGCCAGGTCGCGCACGAGCTGGTGGACCTTGGCGAAGATCGAGCGGATGCGCGGGATCAGCGCGTTGGCTTCGTCGAGCGTGAAATGGCGTTCGAAGCGCGGCAAGGGGAAATCCGATCAGGGGACTTGCGCGGCGCGGGGGCGGGGCTCGTCCGCCGCGCGGCCGCCGTCCTTCTTAACAGATTTGCCGCCGTTTCCTCAATCAGTTGTCAATTGTCTGTGGCCCCCCCTTGTGCCAACGTGGAAGGCGCCGGTCGGGACGGCCGCAAGACCCCTGGGGGGAACCGGGATCGATGCCGCTGGTGATGCGTGAGGATCTGGAACGTCTGGAAGGCGAACTGCTGGCGCCGTATGCGCAGCACAGCGCGCAATCGCGCGGGAGGGAGGCGCCCGAGCCGCCGGACCCGTACCGGACGGAATTTCAGCGCGACCGCGACCGGATCATTCATTCCTCGGCATTCCGCAAGCTGGAATACAAGACGCAGGTCTACGTGACGCACGAGGGGGATTTTTTCCGCACGCGGCTGACGCACACCATCGAAGTGGCGCAGATTGCCCGCACGTTGGCGCAGCGGCTGGGGTTGAACCCCGACCTGACCGAGGCGATCGCGCTGGCGCACGATCTGGGCCACACGCCGTTCGGGCACACCGGCGAAACGGTGCTGGATGAACTGATGCGGGAGGAGGGGGGATTCGAGCACAACGCGCAGAGCCTGCGGATCGTCGAGCTGCTGGAGGAGCGGTTTCATGACCGGCCGGGGCTGAACCTGACGTGGGAAGTGCGGGCGGGGATCGCGCAGCACTCGACGGCGTATGACCGGCCCGAGATCACGCGATATCACGAGGGGAGCGCGTCGCTGGAATCGCGGATCGCCGACCTGTCGGACGAGATCGCCTACAACAACCATGACATCGATGACGCGCTCGATATGGGACTGTTGCATGTGGAACAGCTGCGCGAGGTGCCCTGGGTGTGGGCGATCTGGGAGTCGGTGTGCAGGGACTATCCGGCGGACGTGCCGCCGCGGATCTTGAAATTCCGCGCGCTGGGGCGGCTGATGGAGACGATGATCGGCGACGTGCTGACGCATACCAGCCGGCGGCTGGACGAATTGCGGCCGCGGTCGCCGGGGGATGCCGCGCAATGCGACCCGCGGTTGGCCGATTTCAGCCCGGCGATGCGCGAAGGGCAGGTGCAGTTGCGCGAGTTTCTGATGCGGAACGTCTACCGGCACCCGACGACGCTGAAGATGCAGATGAAGGCGGCGCGGTTTCTGAAGCGGCTGTTCCTGCTCTACGAGGAGTCGCCCGAGCTGCTGCCGCTGAAATACCAGTCGCGCGTGGCGGCGTTCGGTCTGCGCCGGGTGATCACGGATTACCTGTCGGGGATGACCGACCGCTACTGCCTGGAGGAGTACATGACGCACTTCGAGCCGACGTTGCGCCGCGAGTAACCGGGCGGGGCGGGGTCAGAACTGGGGCGAAGGGGAAGGGAGCGGGTCGCGGGAGAGGCGGACGGCGCTCGTGCCGCGGTAGAGTCCCTCGGAGAGGTCCTGCAGGCGGGTCAGGACCAGTTCCAGGTTGCTGGCGTCGACCGGGTAGGTGAGGACCGAGTAGGAGAGGGTGCGGTCGTTGCTGGGGAAGGTGGCGTGGTAGCGTTCGAGGAGGTGGGCGGCGCCGGGTCCGTCGGTTTCGGGGAGGAGGATGATCATCTGGCAGCGGCGGTAGAGGGCGATGGTGTCGCTGCGGCGGGTGAGGCCGAGGCTCATTTCGCGGCCGATCTGGGCCAGTTCGCGGTTGAGTTCCTGGGTGGACTGGACGTTTTTGAGTTGGAGGTGGATCAGGATCAGGCTGAGGAAATGGCGGTAGCGCTCGGAACGGACAATTTCCTCCTGGAGGCGGGTGAGGAAATAGGCGGAGGAGAGGAGGGCGGTTTCGCGGTCGTGGATCGCCTCGCGGCGGGAATGCTGGAGCGCGGCCTCGAGGGAAGCGATGCGCTCCTCGGCCTGGCGGAGTTTGTCGTTGTAGACGGCCAGTTCGCGGGTGAAGAGGGATTCGTCCATCGCGTCAGCACGAGCAACGGGTTGAGTCGCCGAAGGGGTCAGGGGGGCCGTCGGCGAGGGCCAGCGATCAGCGGAAGCGGCATGCGAAGCAGTCATCGGGGGAGCCCGTCGGACGGCGACCGCGCAGCCAAAACCGGCCAGAGTTCAAGCGGCACGCTCAGCAGCCCTGCTGAATGACGTGGTGGAGGCATGCAATCCTGATGCCAACCAACCGGGTAAGGGCGCCGAGGGGGCGCGGAAGCGGCGGAGGGGCGAAAACCCCGATGCGAGACCACTTTCAGTATTCGTGATCCGATAATCAAGATAAGATTCAGGGCGGCCCGCGGCGAATTGGGGTGGTGGTCTTCCCCGGCGCATGCAACAATTTGCAGCATTAAACAGCAAGCTTTTGCACCCTTTTTGCCTCAGATCTTCAGTTTGAGGGTGTGAACGCCGATGCATAGAAGTGAGTCCGCTTGCATCCGGGGCGGGCCGTGATGCTAGAGTATGCACCTGTCCGTTCCGGTTACGGCCCCGCCGCTGCCGGCGCAACCGGGGAGAATTCGCCTCGCCATGCTCAACTGCACCGACCCCCTGGACCCTCCGCATCTGGATGCCGGCCAGCCGGAGCCGCGGCCGCGCATTCTGATCGTCGACGACGATTTTGACATCCGGCTGGTGCTGAGCGAGATCCTGCGCGATCAGGCGTGCGAGGTGGCGCTGGCGGAGAACCTGACCCAGGCGCGCGAGCAGATCGAAAAGTCGCCGTTCGATACGGTGATTCTGGACGTCTATCTCGGCGGGGACGAGATGGGTCTGTCGCTGATCCCCTGGCTGCACGAGCGCCAGCCCAATACTCCGGTGGTCGTCATTTCGGGTCTGGCGAACATGGACGACGTGCTGGTGGCGCTCAAGACGGGCGCGTACGACATGTTGACCAAGCCGTTCAACAACGTGGACGTGGTCAACGGGGTGGCGCGGGCGGTTGAAAAGAAGCGGATGGCGGATCAGAACGAGGCGCTGCTGGCGGCGCTGCGCCGGGAGCGCGACCTGCTGGAGGAACGGGTGCGCGCGGCGACGCACGAGCAGGCCGAGACGATCGAGATGCTGCGGCTGATTAATGAACAGGTCGCGGCGATGTTCGAGCTGAGCCAGGCGGCGGCGGCCGACAGCACGACGGAGGAGGTCGTGCGGCGGGTTTTCGAGCTGCTCGGCCGGATGATCGATTTTCAGGGGGGCGTGTGCGTGCTGTACGATCTGCGCGCGCGCGGGATCAACCTGACGTACAGCCAGGGGGAGCGGGCCGAGGGCCTGGCCCGGATCGTCGGGCGGCTGCTGGCCGAGAACACCGACCGGCTGATCCTGCTGGCCGAGCAGCCCAACGGCGCGCTGACCGGGGGGCTGAAGGAGCACATCGACGCCGCGCTGGGGCCCGACGCACCGGCGCGCGGGCTGATGCTGATGCCGCTCTACGTGCGCCAGACGCTGCTGGGGGTGGTGGGACTGATCCGGCCGCATACGGCGATGCCGCTCGACGGGGACGACGAGCGGATGTTGTCGCTGGCGATCTCGCATCTGCTGGCGGCGCTGGAGCAGCGCAGCTTCATCGCGCGAACCGCGCAGCTTTCGGGGCTGGGGGAACTGATTTCAGAGATCGCGCACGACCTGCGCCACCCGATGACGGCGCTGCGCGGGGCGGCGCGGATGCTGATCGATGGGTGGCGGATCGACGAGAAACGCGAGCGGTGCCTGGAGGAACTGACAGCAAACCTGTCGCGGATGGAAAGCCTGGTGGCCGAACTGGTGAACTTCTACAACCCGCGCGAGATGAACATGGTGCCGGTGGACCTGCACGGGCTGCTGGACCGGGCGCTGGAGGCGAGTTCGCATTACATTGAGCAGGGGGGGATCGAACTGGAGCGCCGCTACGCGCCGGGGCAACCGATGATACTGGGGCTGACGCGCAACCTGATGGAGGCGTTCATCAACGTGATCACCAATGCCTGCCAGGCGATGGCCGGCGGCGGCAAGCTGACGGTGACGACCGAGGCGAACCTGAACGGGATCCACGAGCACCGGCTGCGGGGGGCGAACCTGCAGCCGGGGGGCTACCTGTGCGTGTCGATCCGCGACACGGGCGGGGGCATTCCGGAGGAAGACCACGAGAAGGTGTTCAAGCGGTTCTATACGACGAAGCCGGAGGGTCACGGCCTGGGGCTGTCGGCGGTGATGCGGATCATGCGCAAGAACCTGGGGCACGTGGCGATGGAGAGTCGCGTCGGCGAGGGGACGACATTTCATCTGTATCTGCCGAAGACCTGACGCGGCGGCGCCGGCGGAGGCGCGTTTGACCTGTCGATTGGAAGGGTGTACCCGATGCACGAGAAGCTGACGAGCAAGATCCGAGTCCTGTGTGTCGACGACGATCCCAACGTCACGTGGATTCTGTCGGACGGCCTGAACGCCGAGGAATTCATCGTTGAGACCTGCAATGACGGACGCGCCGCGGTGAACAAGCTGTCGGGGTTCAAGCCCGACGTCTGCCTGCTGGACATCAAGATGCCGGGGATGGACGGGATTCAACTGCTGAATTACATCAAGCGGCAGGACCCGGGGATCTCGGTGATCATGATTTCGGGGCACGCCGACACGCCGATCGTGGTGCAGGCGGTGCAGGGGGGGGCCGACGACTTCATCGTCAAGCCGTTCGACGTGGAGATGGTCGAGATCTGCATCCAGAAGGTAATCGAGAAGAAGGATTTGAAGCAGCGGGTGCAGCGTCTGGAGTCGGAACTGGCGCGGCAGTCGCTGTGGGAGAATTTCATCGGTGAATCGCCGGCGTTCCTGCGCGTGCGGGAATTGATCGAGCAGATCAGCACGACCGATTTGAACGTGCTGATCCGGGGGGAGAGCGGGACGGGCAAGGACATCGTCGCGCGGATGATCCATCAGCTCTCGGACCGGGCGCGGGGGCCGTTCGTGAAGGTCAACTGCGCGGCGCTGCCGCCCGAGCTGCTTGAGAGCGAGCTGTTCGGGCACGAACGGGGGGCGTTCACGGGGGCGTATCGCAGCAAGCCGGGGCGGTTTGAGCTGGCCAACAAGGGAACGATCTTTCTGGATGAAATCGGCGAGATGGCGGCGCCGGTGCAGGCGACCTTGCTGCAGGTGCTCGAGCATAAGGAGTTTTTCCGGGTCGGCGGGACGCAGAGCGTGAAGGTCGACGTGCGGCTGATCACCGCGACGAATATCGATATTGAAAAGCACATCCAGGAGAAGAAATTCCGGCTCGATCTGTTCTATCGGATCAACGATCTGACGGTCCACATGCCGGCGCTGCGCGAGCGGGGGGACGACATGATCCTGCTGGCGCACCATTTCCTGGAGAAATACGGGGGCAAGTTCGGCAAGGGGACGATCGACCTGGGTCAGGAGGCCGAGCGCGCGCTGCTGCAATACCACTGGCCGGGGAACGTGCGCGAACTGGAGAGCCTGATCAAGCGGGCGGTGATCTTCGGCGGGGGGGAGATCCTGAAGCACATCGAGCGCCACAAGGACGACCGGGCCGGCGCGAGCGAATCGACGGACGGCGACCCGTTCAATCCGGAGGAATTACCGACCTCGTATTTCGAGAACAAGACGCTCAAGGAGATCAGCGAGGGGATTCTGAGCCAGATCGAACGGCGGGCGATCAAGATGTGTCTGGACCGCCAGGGGTGGAACCGCAAGAAAACCGCCCGGGACCTGGGGATTTCGTATCGCTGCCTGCTCTACAAGATTCAGCAATACGACCTGCAGAAGGACACCGTGACCGCGGACAGCGAGTGACGGGAGAAGGGGTATGCGGTCCCCGGGCGGCGCGCGCTTGGTGGTTAGACGGTGGCGCCGGTATGCAGCTCGACTCCGGGCGCGGTGGGGCGCCGGAATAAGAGACATAAGGGACATAAGGGACGCATGACGGGCATTTTCACTCTTCAGCATCAGCCCAGGTGATCCGATCCAAAGCGGTGCCGACGCGTTGCGCGGCAACGCTCCGGCACCGCACTCCACAAACGCTGCCTCGACTCCGCTCCCTGCTGAATGCTTGCCATTCCTTAAATTCAGACCGGCTCCGGCCACCCCTTCCAGGGGTTTGATACGTCGGGGGTGGCGACGTAGGGTACCGGCATGCGGCCGTCATCCTGCGCTTTATCCCGGCCGTCCACTCCGCGGACTGAACCGATCAGTTGGAAGCACCTGGATTGAACCTGGAATCCTGAAGCCGCTTGCGATTGGTGGCATGCCACACATTCAAGGCCAGGCGGCGCGAACAGGGTTGGGGGGCGCGGCCTGCGCGGGTCGCATCCTTCCGTTGACGGCGATGCGGCCGATTGGGGATGATGAAGCCGGCAGCAAAACGGCATGAAGCGGCGCGGGTCGGTCCATGGACCAGGCGCCGGGCAAACACGGAACCCCGATGAAGCTGTTTCTTCTACGACATGGCGAGGCCGTCGACGCGGCGGAGGTCGGCGGGGATGACCGGGCCCGAACGCTGACGAAGCGGGGGCGCCGGCAAGGCAAGATCGCCGGCAAGGCGCTGCGCCGGCTGGACTGGCGTCCGGCGGTGGTGGTGACGAGCCCGTATCCGCGCGCGGCGGAGACGGCGCGCCGGGCGGCGAAGGCGTTGAAGGGGGACGTCGAGCTGGTGGTGGATGCCGCGCTGGAACCGGGCGCATCGCCCGAAGCCATGCTGGAGTGCGTGGGGCGCCACGGCGACGAAGGCGACCTGCTGCTGGTGGGGCACAATCCCGATCTGGAGCGCCTGATCGCCTGCCTTGTCGGCGGCGGGGCGGCCGGGATTGAGCTGGAGAAAGGAGCGGTGGCGGCGCTGGATCTGGGCGAAGAGCCTCCCGCGCCGGGGCGCGCGACGCTGCTGGCGCTGGCGCCGCCGGCGCTGCTGGAGGCGCTGGTCGACTGACCGACGGGAACCGCGCATGGACGGCCTGATTACCCTGATCATCGTGTTCGTTGTCTTCTGGTCCTTCATGAAGAAGGTCCAGCAGGTGATGCAGGAGATGCGCGAGCGTTACAGCAAGCTGGACGAGGGGGACGCGCCGCCGACGGGGCGCGAGATGGAGGTGCAGCGCGAGCTGCAGCGGCGGATTGAGGAACTGGAGCGGCAGCGCAAGGCCGATGTGTCGGCGCAGCGCCGCGCGGCGGGTCAATCGTCGCTGGATGCGCCGGCGGCGGCTCGGCCGGGCCCGGTCGTGGTGGCGGC